>DASXNP010000380.1:0-2053 GCA_036494985.1 Binataceae bacterium (SeqCode) | reverse complement strand
CTTCGCCATCGCGGCAACGATCTGCCCGTGGCCCGATCTGGCCCGCGCGGCGGCGTGTTTGAGCGCCTCCATCTCACGCTCGCGGCCCACGAACTTCGTGAGGCCCCGTCGAGTCGAGAGCTGAAAGTGAGTGCGCAGGGGCCCAGCGCGCACCACCTCGTACACCTCGACCGTGGCATGGAGCCTTTCACCGCCGTAGGTCCCAGCGCCCGGAACTCGAAGTAGCCCTCGCACAGTCGCTGCGTCGCTTCACTGGTCGCGATCGATCCCGCCGGCGTCTCGGTCGCACCGCGTCCTAACGATGCGTCAAACAACCGTCAAGCGCGACGGCGGCGCACTGATCCGGAGTCAGTTCAGGATGTCCATAAATCGCTGTTATAGTGCTTTCCATTAAGTCATGGATTCCCGGATCGGGTTCGGTCTGCGCGGCCTCAGTCGCCTTTAACCGGGCTCGCATCACATCCGACGAAACCCCGCTGTCTCGCTCCTGCGCCATCCCCCCGGACGACCTTCGCGTAGCGGTTGCATTGCCGAAGACGATAAGCCCGCGCGCTTACTACGATACCAAAGCCGCCGAGCAAAACTATCTACACGACCAGTGCCACGACTTTCCGCATGCCCGTTTTTTCCTCCGCCAAAAGCCAGAATGGTTGGGTGCCCTTCCAGTCGCCGGTGCGCCGCAGAACAATATCAGCGCGACGTGGGCTCTGCCGATGCTGCGGAAAACAGCGGGACCGGGCGCGCGAAGCCCTTCAGATCCGCGTTGCCGAAATTCTCGAACCTGAAAAAGTCGTTTTCACCAATCAGACCGGTGGTGCGCTGGTCGACCAGGACCTGACCCGCTCCTGCGTAACTTGAAAGGCGCGCGGCGAGATTCACCGGCGGTCCAACCGCCGTATACTCAAGATGCTCGGCACTCGCGATCGTACCGACTGTCACGAAACCGCTCGCTATGCCGATGCCAAGCCCGAGCTTGAGACCGAGGCTGTCCCAATGATGCAGCATCGGGTCGAAGCGATTACGGATCTCCAGCGCGATCGCGACCGCACGCTTCGCGTGATCGTCGATCACTATCGGCGCGCCAATCAGCGAGATGATACCATCGCCGGCAAAGCCCAAGATCGACCCGCCCGACCCGGTCACCGCCTGCCCGACCATCTCATAGTATTGGCGCAGGAATTGGATTACGTCTTCGGGCGCAGCGGTCTCGGCGAACGCGGTGAAGCCGCGCAGATCACATGCAACAATCGAGAGTTCCACGCGATTCTGCTGCATCGTGCCAGCTAGTCCGCGCTCCCGCACGATACGGACGAGTTGCGGCGAGAGGAAGCGCGCGAGGAACTGGGCCCGCTGCCCTTGGAGTACGTGGTAGCGAATCGCGCCGGCCAGAAAGACCGTTTCGCCGATCGCGATCGCGGCGGGCGTCCAGAGTTGCGGCAAGAGCGTCGCCGCCACGAGAAAAGGCGTTGCAAGGCCCATCGCGTTGAGCCTTACTTTCTCAGAGGGGTCGATACGAGAACGGAAAACGTGAACCGTTGCGGTCAGCGCAAATGCGATCGATATGAAAAAAGGGACGGCAAACAGATAAAACCCCGGCTGGTCAATCAGTACGCCTTGCCACACCTGCCGGCGCGTACCCGGAAGAACCACGCCCGCGAGCCCATAGAACCCGGCCAAAGCCTGCCCGACACGGAGCAGCCTCGGACTCGCGGACGATCTCGCGTCGGCGTCCGCCTCGGTGCGCGCGATACCGAGAATCCACTCTTCGGCGGCGATTACGATCGCCGCTTCGAGCAGCGAGAAAATTCCCGTCCATATTCTCCCGGGATTCTGAACAAACGCGCCTTCTAAAGGAACGTTGAGAAGCATCGCGATTCCCAACAGTCCGAGCATCGCCGCTAGCGCACGGCTGGTCGGTGAATTCGGATCCGCGGCGTAGAACGACAACGCCATCCCGAACGCGAATACGCCAACGACAAAGAACGAGATAGAAAGTACAGGCTGCGGAGTCACGTCAGTTTTTCTCCGGAGAGTCTGTGAATTTATCAACTGA
>DASXNP010000379.1:0-9573 GCA_036494985.1 Binataceae bacterium (SeqCode) | reverse complement strand
CGGCGGAAGCAGCACAAAGATCTTGCCGGTTCCCTTCTCTTCAAGTCCGACCGGAATTCCCTTCTTGGCGCATCCTATCGCGCACTGCTTGTGACTTGCGCCGTGAGCACCCATCACGGTGCTGCAGTACGTGTCGACGAGCGTACCGGTCACGGACTTTTGGGGAGTGTCCGCCGCCAAGGTGACTCCAGCGGCCCCGAAACACACAATGAAGCCCAGAGTAACGATCCCAATTCTCTTCATCACGACTCTCCTTCATTCGATCGAGTTGAGGACCCGCTACACGAGCCGCGTGCTGCCGGCCACTTGCACCCGCGTAATTTACCAATCGTCTCGAATACCGCGACGAGTATGCAATCCCATCGCGTGTGATCGAAATTGAAAAGCTCGCCAGCTGCCGCTCCAACCAAAATCGTAGAGCCGTCTTAAAGCCTAGCTTTCGAACGGTGCCGGCGCGATTGGCTCGGATAACCCGAGGCATTCGGCGCTTTCGCCAGTGCTCAGCCCTTCGACTTCTCCTAACATGAAAAGGACCCGATAGGCATTGGGGAGCGCGTCGATTGCCGACTTGAGAAGTGCCCCAAGCCCACCCACTGAAGCACTGTCTCCGGGTCCTCCCCCGCCTGGCAAACCGTCCACCTCCAGGTCGCCGGGTTTCTAAACTTTGCTAGCGTTCGCCGAACGTCGGCGCTTGCGCAGGCACGCCAAGGCCTCGTTCATTGCGATTCTCACGAGCCAGGCGGAAAATCTGGCTCTCCCGGCGAACCGGCTAAGATCGGCGCACGCCGCCAAGTAGGCCCACTGCTTCACCTCCTTCTCGACTTCGCTCTCATCACCAGCGGTCGACCAGCGCCTTTCACGGCACACCCGGATTCAGGTCAAATAATCTAAGCGCGATCGATGAGGTGTCTTGAAATTGCCGCTGCACGCGACGAGCTGCTCGCAATTCAGAATCTCAAGGTCAATCCGCTCGATCTGACTTCCCGCCGCTGGGGCTTTTCATGTAGATCTTAAAGTGCGTTGCCACAAATTAGCCCAGCGCTAATGGGAACCCAATGGCGACCGTATACGACAGCGCTTTCTTTTCGAAAGTGGCTGAAATCTCTCTACCATCAGCCCGCGCCGTTGTTCCACTCGTTGTGGAACTGCTTCACCCGACGAGCGTGGTGGACGTCGGTTGTGGCCCTGGTGCCTGGCTGCAAGCATTTGTCGAGAACGGCGTCGGAACGATTTGCGGAATCGACGGCAACTACGTTGATCGCTCCAAGCTCCTGATCGATCCAGCCTGTTTTCACCCGGCCAATCTTGCCGAGGAGTTTACATTCGATCGCTTTTTCGATCTGGCAGTTTGCCTCGAAGTTGCCGAACATATTCCAGACGCTCGGAGCCGTTACCTGGTCAAGTCTCTGACGAAGGTCGCACCGTCGGTCCTGTTTTCGGCGGCGCTGCCGGGTCAGGACGGTCCGTATCACATAAATGAACAATGGCCTGCCTATTGGCGCGCTCGATTTGCCGAGTGCGGCTTCGCGATGTTCGATCCATTCCGCCCGAGCCTCCGTAACGATCGGCGCATTGTATGGTGGTATCGGCAGAACATCGTCCTATTTGCGAATGACGCCGCACGCACCTCACATCCGTCGCTTGAAGACTACCTCTACGCCGTGGATGGGGACGATATCGAATGGGTTCACGTTCCGGCGCTAGCCCGACGCCCAGGGCTACGCGAGGTGTTGCGCGCCCTGCCGTTCGCTTTCAGCCGCTCGATCGGACGGCGCCTGCGACGATCCTGACGATCAGAATCGACCGGCTGATCCGCCATCCTGGACTGCGTTGCATTCTCGCCCGATGACCGGGCCGACGAACGGCGGAAACAACGCCGTAAAAACGTGAACCAACGCTTGTCTAGTCTAACTCTTTGCCCATTATGAACAGGCCCTTGCGCGCCCTGACCAGCGAATGCGAGCAGCGTGCTTTCTCGAGTCGCCATCGGTCTGATAGTTTCAAGAGTGAAATGTCTGGCAAGCGAGGCTCTGAGCGATGAGACTTCGTGTCGATCGCCGTGTGGTAGTGACAGGGTTGGGTCTGGTGACGCCGCTCGGAATTGGAGTGGAGGCCAACTGGCAGGCCCTTATGGCGGGGCAGTCAGGAATAGAGCCGATAACCCATTTCGACGCGTCCTTATTTCCTACTCGGATTGCAGGCGAGGTGCGCGGCTTTAGCCCGGAGGACTGGATCGAAAAGAAAGAGATCAAAAAGATGGATCTCTTCATCCAGTTCGCCATCGCGAGCGCCGACCAAGCCATGCGCCAATCAGGCTTGAAGGTGGTGCCGGACAATGCTGAGCGGATCGGCGTCCTGTTCGGCGTGGGGATCGGGGGCCTTACCACTATTGAAGAGTGTCACAACCTCTATCTCGAGAGCGGACTCAAACGAGTAACTCCGTTCTTTATTCCGAAACTGATCGGCAATCTCGCGCCCGGACATATTGCGATTCGCTATGGCGCGCTTGGACCGAACCTTACCACCACCAGCGCCTGTGCTTCCGGCAGTCATGCCATTGGCGAAGCCTATCGCATGATCCGTTTCGGCTATCTCGACGCCGCGATAACCGGCGGCGCCGAAGCCGCGGTTACCCGCTTGGGGGTCGGCGGATTCGGCGCAATGCGGGCGCTTTCCACCCGCAACGACGAGCCCCATCGCGCCAGTCGCCCGTTTGACCGCGATCGAGATGGTTTTGTGATATCGGAGGGTTCAGCTTCGCTGATTCTTGAGGAACGCCAATCAGCGATCGATCGCGGCGCGACAATTCTCTGCGAGATCGCGGGCTATGCATGCAACGGCGACGCGTACCACATCACGTCGCCGGCGCCTGAAGGGCGCGGTGCGGCCCGGTGTATGCAGTTGTGCTTGGAGGACAGCGACCTCGACCCGATGCAAGTCGATTACATTAACGCCCATGGCACGTCGACCCCGCCGGGCGACGTCGCAGAAACCCAGGCAATCAAGACCGTATTCGGCGAGCACGCCGCACGTTTGGCGGTTAGCTCGACCAAGTCGATGACCGGACACACGCTTGGAGCTTCGGGCGCCATCGAGTCGGCCTTCACCGTGCTTACGATTGTCCGCGGCATGATCCCACCGACGATCAATTATGACACCCCGGATCCGGAGTGCGATCTCGACTACGTACCGAACCAGCCTCGCCGGGCAACCGTTCGGCTCGCGCTGAACAACTCGTTCGGCTTCGGCGGCACAAATACGACGCTGGCCTTTCGCCCCGAGACTGGAGAGTAGCAAGCTCGATGGGCTCACGAATCGTCGGCACCGGTCGTGCCACCCCGCCAAGCCGCGTGTCGAATCACGAACTGGAAGCAAAAATCGACACTTCCGACGAGTGGATCAAGACGCGCACCGGCATTTCCAGCCGCTATCTGATCCGCACCGGTGAATCGCTGGTCGAGGTTGCGGCCCACGCCAGCCGCGAGGCGCTGCGCAAGGCTGGACTTAACGCTTCGCAGCTCGACGCGATCATTGTCGGCACGGTCTCATCGGACTTCGCCTTCCCGTCTTTCGGATGCCAGCTTCAGAACCTGCTCGGACTCGACTCGATTCCCGCCTTCGACGTCGCTGCAGCCTGTGCGGGTTTCGTCTACGCGCTGTCGGTGACCGATTCAATGATGCGCGCCGGAGACTTCAAGCGGGTCCTGCTAGTCGGCACCGACGCGCTATCGACCATGGTCGATTGGGGAGATCGCAGCACCTGCGTTCTGTTCGGCGATGGCGCCGGGGCCGTGGTGATGGTCGCCGAGGCGGGCGCCCGCGGTGTGCTTGGCACGGTGCTGCGCTCCTCGGGCAGGCTTGCCGATCTGCTCGCGGTGCGGGCAACCGGATTTCGCGCGCCGGCCAATTCGGAGCGCCGACGCGACCCCGAAGATGCGATGAAGATGCGCGGCCCGGAGCTATTCAAAGTTGCGGTCCGAGGTCTGGAAGAGGCCACGCGCGCGGTCGTCGCGCAGGCGGGACTCAGGCTCGAAGACCTCGCGCTCGTGATCCCCCATCAGGCCAACATTCGGATTATCAACGGGGTCGGCGAACGGCTGAAGCTGCCGCCCGAGAAGGTGTTTATCAACGTCGACCGCTACGGCAACACCTCGTCGGCTTCGATACCGATCGCGCTCGACGAGGCGATCGAGGCGGGCCGCTTGCGCGACGGCGACTTGGTGGTGCTAAACGCCTGCGGCGGCGGTCTTACCTGGGGTGCGAGTCTCGTGCGCTGGTAGACCCTCCTTCCGGAGCCGGCGCAAAATCGCCCTCGAGCCAAACCGATAGCCTTTCGCTTTCCACACCCCGCAGCACGAACCGACTTTAGGGCTGCTATGCTCGAACTGCGGTGGGCTCGCTTTTCCCGATGAATCCGATCAAAGGACTCCTTGCGCGCCGGCTGGTGATCGTCATGGGCAAGGGCGGGGTCGGCAAGACCGTGTTCTCGGCGGCGCTGGCGACGGTCACGGCGCGTGCGGGAATCCGCACGCTGGCGATGGAATGCGACCCGCGCGCGCCGCTTTTGGCGCTGTTCGGCAAGCATCCCAGCTTCGATCCGGTTGCCATCTCCCCGGGACTCTTCTCGATGGTGCTCGACGGGCGCCGTTCACTAGACGAGTATCTACAGATTGTAGTGCCGGCGCGGCTGATTCTGAAGGCGGTGTTCGCGAGCAAGCTCTATCAATATTTCGTTCAGGCGGCGCCCGGACTTCAGGAGCTTATGATGCTGGGCAAAATTTACTTCGAAATCGCCCAGAAGAAGCCCCCCTCGGCTCGTCCCGAGTTGATTCTGCTCGACGCGCCGGCCAGCGGCCAGGCGCTCGGCCTGCTCAAGATGCCGTCGGCAGCGCAAGACACGTTCGGTAAAAGCATCGTCGGACGCGAGTCATCCAACATCGACCGGCTGCTCCACGACCGGCAGCGATGCGCGATCGTGCTGGTCGCCACTCCCGAGCCCTTGGCTTTGCAGGAGACCATCGAGACCAAGCGCGCACTCTCCGCGGCGGGTTTCTTTACCGCCGCGATCATTTTGAACCGATCGAGCTCTCTCGCTTTCGATGAAGGCGATGTGCTGTTCTTCAAACGCAATTCGAAGCTGCGCCGGCACATCTCTGCGCTCGATCATTTGAGTTCGATCGCGATCGCCGGACTCGAACGTGACCGGGCGGCGCGTGAAGCGATCGCCGTACTGACCAAGGCCGGCGACGTGCCAGTCGTGCAGATCGCCGACTTTCGCGGACTTGCGGGGACGGCGCTGGTCGGCGCGATTGTAGAGGCGTTGGGCGACCAGCAGGAACGCGGCGCGGCCGAATCCGTCTAGCGCCCGGCGCAATGCGATCTATTCGTCCCCGAGAGCGCGCCCAATCTCCTGCAGTTCCGCCAAGCGGTGCTTGCTCACCTTCGGATAAGAGAGCTTGAGATCGTAAAGCGCCCGCACGATGATCGACGCGACTGCCACGCGCATGAAGGGTTTGTCGTCGGCGGGAATCACGTACCAGGGCGCCCACCTGGTGCTAGTGTGGTTGAAGCAGTCCTCGTACGCCTGCATGTAGTCCTTCCAGAAGGTCCGCTCGCGCGCGTCGGCCGGTGAGAACTTCCAATTCTTCTCCGGCCGATCGATTCGCTCCAGAAAGCGACGCTTCTGCTCGGCTTTGGAGACGTTCAGAAAAAACTTCAGCACCACGATTCCGTTGTGCGAAAGGTAACGTTCGAAGTTGTTGATCTCCTCGAATCGCCGCTTCCAGATCTTCGCGTCTTTGAATTCAGGCGGGAGCTTTTGGCCGTCCAAAATCGCCGGGTGTACGCGCGCAACGAGCACCTCTTCGTAGTAGGAGCGGTTGAAGATTCCGATCTTTCCACGCTCGGGCAAGACCTTGGCACATCGCCATAGGTAATCGTGATTCAGTTCTTGGGCCGATGGCGCCTTGAAGCTGAAAACATCGCACCCCTGCGGATTCACGCCCGACATCACGTGCTCGATCGTTCCGTCCTTGCCCGCAGCGTCGAGCGCCTGAAATACGATCAGAACCGAATAGGTGTCCTGCGCATACAACCGATCCTGAAACTCTGCCAGCAACTCTCTTCCCTGTTCCAGGCGCTTTTTAAGCAGTGCCCGCCTGACCCCTGGCGGTATGTGGGTAGGATCGTAATCCTTGCGAAGAGAGACCTTGCCGTCGGGCGGTACCAGGTAGAGTTTTTTAATTTCGTCGATCCGATCAATGACGGTTTCGAGATCCCGCGCCATAGGGCAGGAGTATAGGCGCGCAAGAACTGCAATCGGAAACCTTTGCCAAGCGCCCGCGCCCCGAATCGTCCGCCCGCAAGCAGACTCTCGATCTCGGCACCGATGATGTACATTGCAGCAATCGGTTCGGGAGGAGAACGGCAAATGTCACCATTGGTGCTTCGCGAAGATAAAGACGGATTGGCGACTCTGACGCTCAATCGCCCCGACAAGCTCAATTCGCTCAATGTTGAGATGTTTGTCGAGTTGCGCACCTACGTCGATCAGATCGCCCAGCAAACCGATCGAATCGGGATGGTCGTGGTTCGCGGCGCCGGGAAGTGCTTTTCGGCCGGGCACGACCTCTCCGACATCGCAAAGGGCGAGCGCCCGCCCCGGCCGAATTTCCAAGGTGAGACGATCGAGCGACTGGCGAACCTGCCGCAACCCGTGATCTCGGCGGTGCATAGCCACTGCTACACTGGCGCGCTGGAACTCGCTCTTGCGGGTGATCTGATCTTCGCGGCTCATTCGGCGAAATTCGCCGATACCCACGCCCGATGGGCTCTTACCCCGGCGTGGGGGATGAGCCAGCGGCTGCCGCGCCGAGTTGGACTGCCGAAAGCGCGCGAGATGATGCTGACCTGCCGCACCTACAGCGGTGCCGAAGCGCTGGCGATGGGGTTGGCCAATTTCTGTGTCTTTGACGACGCCTTCGAGTCCGAACTGAGCTCGCTGGTCGCCACGATTCTGGCGAATTCATGGTTCAGCCACCGCGCGAACAAGCGTCTGCTGCTTGAGACCGACGGCTTGCCGCAGGGTGCCGGGCTCGCGCATGAGGTGTATCGGAGCCAGGGGGTGGGACCGGATATGCGCGAACGCATCGCGGCGTTTGCCAACAAGACCGCAAAAGTGCGTTAAAAGGGGACTGCCCCGAGAGACTCGCCGGGGCAGGCTCCGCGGTGCGGTCAGGAGTAACATGGGTATGAAAGACCTCGAAGAACGGCTAACGATTCTCGAAGACATTGAAGCGATCAAACGCCTGAAGGCGCGATACTGCGCGATCTGCGACGACGACCACAATCCCGCCCAGATCACCACGCTGTTTGCCGAAGACGGCATCTGGGAGGGTGAAGGGATTGGCCCGCAAAAGGGGCACGCGGCGATCCGAGCGCTGTTTGAGAAGTTCCAGCAACGGATCAGTTTCTCGCAGCACAACGTAATGAATCCGATTATCGAGGTCGACGGCGACCGCGCCAAGGGCCAGTGGTACTTTCTCGGACCCTTTACCTTTCGCAAAGGAAATCGCGCGCTTTGGCTGGCGGCACGCTACGAGGATGACTATGTGAAGATCAACGGAGAGTGGAAGTTTAAGCACCTACGCGCCATTGGCCGGATGTCGGCACCGTACGAAACAGGATGGGCCAAAGGCAACGACAATAAGTAGATATCCGCCGACTTGAGATTTGGCGGGTAACGCGACCCATGATCGTACAAGTCTACTCGATGACTTCGATCGGCGACGCCGCCGCTACTGCCGATGCGGGAGCTCATTTGATCGGGGTCGTCGTGGCCGAAGCGGGAATCGTCCCCGAAGCGGTCGAGCCCGCAACCGCGCGCGAGATCCTAAGCGCCATACGTCCGCGATCGCGGGGTATCGCGTTGTCGCTGTCGGATGACCGCGATGAGATCTGTGCGATGGTGGACAAAGTGCGGCCGGACATCGTGCACGTGGCAGCGCGCGAAATCGAGCCGGAAGACTGCCTATGGGTTCGCAAGCGGATCGCGCCGGTCGCCCTGCTGCGCGCGATAGCGGTGCGAGCGGGCGAAACGTTGAGCGAAGCCGAAGCACATCAGGAGGTGGCCGACTACTTGATGTTGGATTCTGGCGCTAAAGGTCTCTCTTCGCTGGGCGCGACCGGCGAGACCCATGACTGGATCGTAAGCCGAGAAATCGTCCAACGCTCGCGTATTCCGGTAATTCTTGCGGGCGGTCTTTCCCCGGACAATGTCGGTCAAGCTATCGCCACCGTGCGGCCGTGGGGCGTCGATTCATTCACTCACACCGATAGTCCAGGTCAGCGCGGGCGAAAAGACCCAGCCCGCGTGCGCGCGTTTGTGGCTGCCGCGATGCGAGCATTTGCCGGGGTGATCGATTCAGCGACGCCTTAGCTCTTCTTTCCGGCCAGCGCACAGCGCGAGAGCGTGGGCAGCCGGTCAGATCTGAAAATCACCCTTGCGGGGACGCTTCTTTTTCGCCTCGGTCGCGGCGTTGCGCTCCAGTGTTTCAAGTTCGTCGCGAACCTCACCGAGCTTTTCGCGGAACTCGTTGGCCTCCACTTTAACCCCCGCTTTGCAGTGCTCGCAGACGAAATGGGTCTCGGCGTCGTCTTCAAATATTCGCACCGGGATCGAATTCCAATGGCCGCACTGCGGACACGCTATATCGATAGATTCTTCCTCGAACATCGCCGCCGCCTCCGATCCCGAATCAGGCATCGGGGATCGCTATTACTTGATCCACACCCCCGCGTCGTTGCCAGTAAAGCGGCCGCCTAAAGTCGCTTCGGGCGCTCGATTCCTTGCAATTTTAGCATCGCGTCCGCACGGTTTCATGCTCCCCGAATTCTCGATGTCATAAAACTGGTCGAGATACTAATCGCAGATGAGAATCGCCGGTTCAGCGCAGCAAAGTGGATCAAGTTCAGGCGCAGCAGCTTCCCAGGCCGCACTGTCGGTATATTCGCGAAAGCGAAACTAGCTTGCGATTGCGAAAAGTCCAAACTTGCGCCCGGTTCACCTCGATGAGGCGCCCGGTCGCAGGCGCACGCATCGGTTCGTGGCCGAGCACCACCACGCTGTCACCATCGGCCATGAATTGTCCTCCGTGAAAGCTTGATAGATTCCCCGCCCGATTTGAAGATTTTGCTGCTCAGTCATGGAGGGCCCCTTAATCACGAAAGCTATGATCCAGGCCGCACACCGTCGGCAGTCGGGAGCTTTCCAGGCCGTGCGGCCCGGTACGCTACATCATTGACGATTGCGCCTTAGGGTCGTGTCTTTAGAGGTTGGTCTAGTCTTCTAGGGCCAGGGTCAGAAGGATCCCGGCGGCAAGGAAGAGCGAGCCCAAGCCCAAGGTGACCAAAGAAGGCCACAGCGCGGCGGAGGCAGGCAGGCGCCGAATCATCAGGTCGTTGTACGCTTGCATCGTCCACGTGGTAGGCATCCAACGAGCCAGCTCACGCATCCAGCCGGGTTCGAAATCGAGCGGCCACCAGCAACCCCCGATCGCCGACATCGCCATGCTG
>DASXNP010000378.1:0-1535 GCA_036494985.1 Binataceae bacterium (SeqCode) | reverse complement strand
ACAGCGGGAACTCTACGAGTTGGCGATGATGGCAAGCCTCAGATTTGAGATCGGCTTCGACGCGTACACTGACGGAAGAAACTTCAAATCCGCGGCCCCAGGTGCAGTGCCAACGCAAGTTCCACGCGATCGTTCCAGAGCGGGCATACGAAGGCCGCGTGTGACTAACTTTATTCTGAGTTCCCGAGATGGAACCTGGTTTGGCGCTTGATTTCCGGCAGCGTTTGCTGCGACATTTCTACGTGCCTCGGATTTTTCGTAATACTGACGCACAAAATTCGGCTTGCCCGCTCAGAAGCGGCGCCGCTGAGGCTCGCGGTGCACAACTCGCGGTGCACAAAAAGAAACCTCGTGGCAAACTCAACCGGCGCCGCCGAGTCCTTCAGGTCTTTAATCCTGCCGACAGCTTGGAGATGACATGATTTCTGCGCCTTTCGTTGGCCTGTCCCTGCTTATGACTGTTGCGACGGGCCCGATCACGGATCCGACGGGTCCGGACTCGCACCTTTCCGATCGCCAGAAGCAAACGGCGATGCAGCCCTACCTGCGGTCGGCGACCGAGTGCGTCGCCAAGGCGGTTGCCGCCGACTCGCGATTTACCGAACGAAAGTCAGCCGGCGATTTTGGCGATTTGATCGTCGATTCGATGCCGAACTGCACCACTCCGGTCCGCGCCATGATCGATGCCTATGATCGCTATTTCGGCGACGGCACGGGCGAAGCATACTTCATGGGGCCGTATCTCGACGAGCTGCCGGTGGCGATCGGCAAATGGGTACAGCAAATCAGCGCCAAATAGCGGGCGCCGCGGAGAAGTGGTCTCCGATCTTCTGACAACGGATCGTGCGAGGGAGGAGTTGCGCAAGTCGCATATTCCTAGCGCTTGATCACCTCGACGATGCGCATTGTCGTCGGCTCGACGATGACGACGTCATTGGCGAGCAGCGTGTACTGATACCGATCGCCCGAGGGAACCACCGCGATCGCCGCCTCCGGCAGCAAATGAAGCGGGATTGATGCGGGCGCCTCGGCGCCGACGACCGGCGCGAATTGCGGCGTTGAGGTCGTTTGAATTTTGTCCGCTTCAACCGCTTTGACGATTGCGGCACGCTGTGCGGGCGTCAGGTTCAAACTCTCGCCGATATGAAACGGTAGCCCAGATCCCGCTTCAGCGAGCGCAGGAATCGTGCTCGCACACAGCAGGAGGGCGGCGGCAGTCGAGCGCACTTTCATTGCGGTCTCCCGGTCGTTGACGGTTGACCGCTCAACGCACGAAGCGCCGAAACGTGCCGCGTGGCACCGATGAAAATGAGCAGGGAGACCGGCCGCTACCGAACCGGGAAATCGAAGTAACGATTGGGATAGGGTTCCTGCGCCAGCGTGAAATGCCACCATTCCTTGGCATACGGCGTAAAGCCGCGTCGCCGCATCGCGGCCGCCAACAAGGCGCGATGACGACGCGCCGAAGCGGAGACAGCTGTGCTTGACGGCCAGGATTCGGGACCGAGCAAATCAAAGCTCGTGCCCATGTCGAG
>DASXNP010000377.1:0-6255 GCA_036494985.1 Binataceae bacterium (SeqCode) | reverse complement strand
ATCTCACCGTGGGCCATAGAGTCGGGGGCCGTGCTTGCTCGTAGGCATAAGCTGCTTGCAAGAGCAGATCCTCACGATGCCGCTCGGCGACGATTTGTAATCCGCAGGGAAGGCCTGAATCGGTGAAGCCGGCGCGAACCGACGCCGCCGGGTGACCGCTTAAGTTAAATGGATAGGTGAACACGACTGCGCGCAGGATGTCGCCGATGGGTTGTCCGTTGATTTCGGCCGGCGGTGGGCCGGCCGCGGCGAAGGCTTCGGTCGGGAGCGTCGGCGTCATCAGCAGGTCGTATTTGGCGAAAATACCGCGCACCCAGCTATTAAAGATGGTGCGGACTCGTAAGGCCTTTCCGACCTTGTCCCATCCGACGTTCCTCGCACCCATTACGCCGGCAAGGAATGAACGTCCGAAGTCGCCCGCGTGATCGTCTAGATATTCGTAAAGCATGGCATAGCTCGATCCAGCGCCGAGCCTGAGCCAGGCGCGGCCTGTGTCGGGCACCTCGCCTTCGATGATCGTGAGCTCGTGGCCCATCTCCTTGAAAACACCTGCCGCGCGGCTCACTTCGCGGGCGACGTCGCTTTGAACCATCCTGCCGAAATCGGGATGGAAGGCGATTTTAAGCCGCTTGGGTAGTCGATCGAGAGCCGCAGCATAAGAAATTCCCGGATGCGGTAGAGAGTCAGGATCGACCGGATCGTACCCACAGCAAACGTCGAGGAAAATCGCGGCGTCGCGCACGCTGCGACTAAGCGGACCAAGCACGGCGGTGTCGGTGAAGCTCTGCATTCCGAGCATCGGGTTGCTTGGAATACGGCCGTGCGAAGCTTTCAGTCCGAACGCGCCGGTGTAACAGGCGGGAATCCGGATCGAGCCGCCGCCGTCGGAGCCGGTTGCGATCGGGACCATCCCGGAAGCGACCGCGGCAGCGCTGCCGCCCGAGGAGCCGCCCGGGGTGCGGTCGAGATTCCATGGATTGCGGGTAACACCGAACAGAAGATTGCGCGTGAAGCCGGTGGCGCCGAATTCGGGGGTGTTGGTCTTGCCGACCACGATCGCGCCTGCCGCCCGCAAGCGGGCCACCTCGACCGAGTCCTGCGTGGCGAGGTTGTCGCGAAATGGCTTCGAGCCGAACGTGGTTGGGAGCCCAGCTGCGTCTTCGAGGTCCTTGACGCCGAGCGCTAATCCGGCAAATGGGCCGAGCTTAAGTTTGCGAGCGATTCTTTGGTCGACTGCGCGCGCTTCGGCGATCGCTTGGTCGGGGCGCAGCGCGACGAAGGCATTGAGCTTCGGATTGAGCGCCTCGATGCGCCGCAGCGTCGCGTCCATCAGCTCACCGGCCTTGATTTGTTTGTTTCGGATCATGGCCGCCAGCTCGTGGGCCGGTTTGAAATGCAATTCGCTCATCGCGGTCTTCCTCTCCAGGGCGTGTCTTGCTCTAAACCAACGCCCAAAGGCCTGATCCGGCGGTGAAAAAGGGCCTCCAGGTCATTTGAATTAATACCGTCAGGGGCCATCACCTCAGGCTACAAGGTTTCGTCTGAAAGCGCGCGGTCCGACGGTTTCCGGTAGGTTTCGCTCGCAACGATCACCTGCTCTGGCCGGTCGCCCTTTTGGTGCGGCGACTTTGTCCTAGGGGTCTTTCCAGCTAAACGCCAAAGCTTGGCGCGCTTGCAGGCAGTCAACGAAAGCTAAAGTTAAATACGGCCAACTGGGCTAAGCTTCAAATCCGCCCACTACTCGGTTGCGACAGGCCGGCTTTGCATCTGACTCCACCACCGAATACGGTCGATCCGTAAAGATGGGCGCTAGTCCAAAGCCAGTCGAGTCCGCCCCTTCTGCGGTCGCGCACGACCATTTCGAACTTTCGGCGGCGAAGAAGTGGATCATCGCCGTGTCGGTGATGCTCGGCACGATTCTCGAAGTGCTCGACAGCTCGATCGTCAACGTTTCGCTGCCGCATATGCAGGGCAGCTTTTCGGCCAGCGTCGACGAGATCGCGTGGGTGGTCACCAGCTATCTGGTATCGGCGGGCGTGATGATTCCCATGACCGGATGGATCGCGGCGCGTTACGGGCGCAAGCGCTATTTTATGGCCGCGATTATTATGTTCATCGGCGCTTCGGCACTGTGCGGAGTAGCCCAATCGCTCAATCAAATCGTGGCGTTCCGCCTCCTGCAGGGCGCGGCCGGCGCGGCGATGATGCCGCTGTCGCAGGCGATCCTGATGGAAACCTTCCCGCCCCACGAACAGGCCTTGTCGATGGCGGTGTGGGGGATGGGAATGATGGTCGCGCCGATCATGGGTCCGACCATCGGTGGATGGATTACGGACAACTGGTCCTGGCGCTGGAATTTCTACATCAACATACCGATCGGATCGCTGGCGGCCTTCATGGTGTATCGCTTTGTCCACGACCCGAGCTACCTGCGCAATCTGCGCAAAGACGCACCGGTGGATTGGATTGGGATCTCGTGCCTGGTCATCGGGCTGGGCCTGTTCGAGTTCATTATGGATCGCGGCGAGCGCGCCGACTGGTTCGCCAGCTGGTGGGTGGTCTACTGCACGATCATTGTTCTCGCCGCGCTGACGGTGCTCGTGATCCAGGAGTTGCGCAATCCCGACCCGGTGATCGACATCCGGATGCTCGGCAATCCCCGTTTCTCGCTGCCCGTTACACTGGTAATTTTTCTAACTTTCACGCTTTACGGCACGGCTATTCTCAATCCGGTTTTCCTCCAGGAGCTGCTCGGTTACGACGCCTCGCGCGCGGGCCTGGTGATGGCGCCGCGCGGCTTCGGCACGATGTTCGCGATGCTGATTCTCGGTTCGCTCGCGCGCCGCGGCTTCGACACCCGATTCCTAATCGGGATCGGCTTCGGCCTGGTCGCCTTCGCGATGTGGGAGATGGCGGGTCTTAACCTTCAAGCAGACTCCTTCCGGATCATATGGCCGATGGTCATCCAGGGGATCGGTACCGGACTGGTGTTCCCCGGGCTCTCGGCGGCCGCGCTGAGCTCGATGCCGCGCGAGCGCATGGGTTACGCGGCGAGCCTTTACTCGGTAACGCGCAACCTGGGCGCAGCCATCGGGACCTCCTACCTGACCACCCTTCTCATCCATCGCGAGCAGGTGCGTCAGAGCTACTTGACGGAGCACGTGACGGTTTTTGATCTAAACAAGCTTTCGATGCCCGGCGGCGCTGACCTGGCGCATCAGCTCATGACCGGCCAGAAAGAGGGCATGATGATGCTCTACGGGATGGTCCAGCGGCAAGCGATGATGCTGTCATTCAATGACATCTACCGGATCTTGGCCGTGCTGATGCTGGTACTGGTTCCGACGTTTTTGTTTTTGCAGCGCGATATGCGCAACGCCGGTGCGGCAGCGGGCGGCCATTGAGCAGGGCCCCGGCGGCGCCTCCAGCCGTCTCCTTGCCCGGCCGGTTACGGGTCGCAGCGCTTGACGCGATCTGTTAGAGTTGTAAGCTCGACGGAGTGGTTTTCAGGGATCCGATGAAACCGAACATTGCAAACATCGCGGCCAAGACCCGTGGCGATCGCCTGCGCAAGCTTCGTGATGATGGTTGACTAGCCATCAGAAGATGGCAAAAGGCGGCCACGGCTGGAAGGCATCCGTGGCCGCCTTTTTTTGTGCCGCGCGCGCCGTGCTCGTGCGACCCCGACGGGTCTAAAGCGGCGCGCCCGGGTTGGGGTTGGAGCAACCGACCACTGACAAGGAGACGAGCAGATGCTGGTTGAAATTAGCAATCTGGTAAAGGAGTTCGGCGGATTCAAGGCCGTCGATGACCTCTCCTTCTCGATCCGGCGCGGCGAGATTCTCGGCCTGCTCGGTCCCAACGGTGCGGGTAAGACCACCACCATCCAAATGCTGCTGGGGCTGGTGACGCCGACCTCCGGGGAGATCCGGGTATTCGGGAGGAGTCTTGAAACCGACCGGAGCGAGATTCTCAAGCGGGTCAACTTTACCTCGCCATACGTGACGTTCCCTTTCCGCTTGACGGTTTTCGAAAACCTGATGGTCTTTGCGCGGCTCTATGATTTGCCCGACCCGCGGGGACGAATCGCGGAACTCCTGGCGACCTTCAGCATCGAGCGGCTTCGCGACAAGCCGATCGCACGCCTGTCATCGGGTGAAAACACAACCGTGGGCCTGTGCAAGGCGCTGATGAACTCCCCCGATCTGATCTTGTTGGACGAGCCGACCGCGTATCTGGATCCCGAGGTCGCCGGGCGCGTGAAGCAGGTGATTCTCGATGACCATCGAAGGCGCAGCACGACGATCCTGCTCACCTCGCACAACATGGCGGAGGTGGAAAAGCTGTGCGAGCGGATCGTGTTCC
The DNA here is from genome assembly GCA_036494985.1 of Binataceae bacterium (SeqCode). GTDB lineage: Bacteria > Desulfobacterota > Binatia > Binatales > Binataceae > DASXNP01. The sequence continues at coordinate 1,890 of DASXNP010000377.1, read as the reverse complement.
TGCATCATGGGCGGCTGGTCGCCAGCGGGAGCGCGGTTGAGGTCACCCAGGCGATTCTACAAGAGGAGCGCGACCAACCATCGCTCGAAGAGGTGTTTCTGCAGGTCGCCAGAAGCACGTGAAAGGGACCTGCTCAGATGAAATCGCATCGAATCCAGGCGGTTATGCTGCGCCACTTTTACGAAGCGCGCCGCAACCCCGACCGAATTACCGACATGGTCTACTGGCCGGTCCTCGATGTCATCGTGTGGGGCTTCTTCACGATCTATCTCGCGGGCGGGGTAAGGGTCGGCAACGTTGGCAACCTTCTGCTCGGCGCGGTGATCCTGTGGGGTATGTTCTACTCGTTCCAGCGCGACATGGCGGTGGGCTTTCTCGACGAACTGTGGGCACGCAACCTGATCAACCTGTTCTCGACGCCGCTGTCAGTTTCGGAATACTTAACCGGGCTAATTCTCGTTAATCTCCTCAAGACGGGTATTGGACTCGGCGCGGCGGCGCTGATCGCCTGGGCTTTCTACTCGTTCGACGTTTTTCCGTGGATGCCTGCGTTGATTCCATTTCTTGGCAATCTGATTCTGTTTGCGCTGGCTTTGGGCGTGGTGATAACTGGCTTGATCTTTCGCTACACGACCCGAATCCAAGCATTGGCGTGGAGTTTTGCTGCACTGCTGCAGCCGGTTTCGTGCGTGCTCTATCCACTGCGGTCGCTCCCCAAGGCCCTTCAGGCGCTCGCTTGGATGCTGCCGACGACGCATGCGTTTGAGGGGATGCGCCAGGTCATGAGCGGCGGCGGGTTCTCGGCGCGGCACTTCTGGTGGGCGATGGGGCTCAACGCAGTCTATTTTGCGCTGGCGGTGGTATTTTTCCGGCTAACGTTCGAAGCGGCGCGCCATCGCGCCCTGTTGGTCAAGGTGGAGTAGCAGGCTTTCCTGCCCCGCAGCGAAGCCGAAAAACCCTCCACCTTTACGCAGGGCTTCGGCGCTCGGCTGCGATTAGGAACGGGACGGCCAACAGTGATGCGATTGCCGACCGCCGCCAACCGAGCGCGATTGCGCCATGGTCGGCCACAAAGCCGCCGGCCAGCAGCCCGACTGCTCGCCCACGGGCTGAAAAGAGGCCGCTGAAGCCGAGCCGCGGCACGTCGGGCCCCGATAGCTAAGAAAACGAGGCGGAAGCTGCCGGCGATTAAACCCACCCGACAGCGCATCCATTGCGGTCACGGCGAAGTACCGGCGTCGTGCGCGATGCACCGCCAGCGCTGGGCTTCGCCATGGGGTGCTCTCGAAGGGGTCCCGAGCGGGATCTTCACGCCGCCGATTTAAGGGCGCCCGCTCACTGTTTGAGAGCGCACCACCGAGGCTGCGCGCAAACCCGATGAGCGTCCCGGGCAGATCGCGCTGCGCGAAAAGGTCGCGAGCTATGCCGCGGTCCCCTCTTACCGAGTAACGGATTTGCAAAAAGAGCTTCGATGGCGAAAGAGCGCTCGGTCAACGTGCCCCCCGGCGGATTTGCCCTTTTAATTCGCCAGCCTTCATCGTAATCGCGCCGCTGCCTCCCGGGACACCAGCATCGGAGGCGACGCCCGCAAGCTTCCCAAGCGCGACAAAGCCCCTTCCAGCATGAAAAACATCAATGTTCGATGTCGGGGCACCGGCAGATTTCAGTTACTGGATACGCACTTCGTTCCATTAGCGCACCTCATCTGTCGATGACGAAGGGTTTGGGCGAGCGTCTCAGCAGGGTCATGCATTGCGATTCTTGTCAAGGCCGACGTCGGGTACTGAACGCTCGTTTAATTGATTGCTCGGCCTCTTTGCGCGAGCTAAAAGGGATTCTGCTGCAGAGTTGCCAAAGCTAGAACCCGATTGGACCGTTTCGGTTGCGGGG
>DASXNP010000376.1:0-6503 GCA_036494985.1 Binataceae bacterium (SeqCode) | reverse complement strand
CTAATTTACGGCGGAGTGCTCGAGCGCCACCCGAAACTGCGAATCGTTCTTTACCACGCGGGCGGCGCGCTGCCCGCGCTCGTCGGCCGGCTCGACATGGGATATCACCTGGTAGCGGAATGTCAGAAGGCTATACCGCGCCCGCCTTCGACCTACGCTTCACAGTTCTACTTCGACATCATCGCGCACAATCGTGAAATGCTTGGCCATCTCATCAAGACGTATGGCGCCGATCGGTTTGTGGTGGGAAGCGACTATCCACTCCCGGCCGGCTTGGCTCATCCGGTAAAGGAAGTCCAAGCACTGGCGCTCGACGCCATGGACGAAGCCAAGATCTTTTGGCGCAATGCCCAAGAGATCTTACGGCTGGCCACCTACTAGGTCTTGCTGCAAGTCGCTGGCTTGCACTGCGCCGGGTGGTCGTGCGAACTTCACGCGATGACCTCGGCAAGCATTGCCGCGCTTCGAGAAGAATTCCGCGAAGTCGGCGTGGTCCGAATCAGAGCCGGGCTCGATCACGAATCGATGCGGATGGCCAAGGGAGCCTACGACTGGAGCCTGACGCATCCGAGCGCCGCGGCGACGACTTTCTCGCAGAAGACGGCGGGCAAATTCTATCAGGATCTGGCCAATCCGCTGGCGTTTCCCGCTTACCGCCAATTGCTCGAACAGTCGCCCTTAGCCGACCTCGCCGCCGCGCTGTGGGGCGCCTCCGACGTATGGTTCATGTATGAGCAGGTGTTTTTAAAGGAGGGTGGCGCCGCGCGACGCACGCCCTGGCATCAGGATTCCTCCTATCTGCCGGTGGCGGGCGAGAACCTGATGGTAATGTGGATTTCGTTCGACCCGGTCTCCAAGCCTAACGCGCTCGAATTCGTGCGCGGATCGCATCGCGGAGTGGTGTACAATGGCTCGGCCTTCGATCCCGAAGACGACACCGCTCCGCTCTACGCGACTGGAACAATGCCGCGGCTGCCAAACATCGAGGCCGACCGCGCACGCTGGGACATCGTCTCATGGTCGACCGAAGCGGGCGACGTGGTGTGTTTTCATCCCGCGATGCTCCACGGCGGCGGTCCGACCAGGCTCGGGCTTCGGCGTCGGACTCTGTCGCTGCGCTTTTTTGGCCCCGATGCGGCCTTTTCACCGCGGCCGGGCCGGGCGGAGGTTCCCGGCCATCGCGTCGGTAAAGAAGGCGCGCAACAAGCGGCGCATGAAGAGTCGCCCCCTGAGGGTGGCGGTCCGGTCTTCGCGCGGCTTTCTCAGACCCTCTCCCCCGGCGATCCTTTCCGACACCCCGGGTTTCCAAGAGTACGCCCGCGCTGAGGCTTTTAGAAAACCCGCGCCAGGATGCCGATCGAAGGAAAAACAACGCCGGTTCGTGCCAACCATCGCTTCGACGAGCAGCGACTGGCACGTCACCTGAGCGATCGGCTGCCAGGATTTCGCGGGCCGCTGGTGGTTTCGCAGTTCCTGCTGGGGCAGTCGAATCCGACCTTTCTGCTCGAAACGCCCGACGCGCTGTTGGTAATGCGTAAGAAGCCGCCGGGCATCCTGTTGCAATCCGCGCATCAAGTGGAGCGCGAGTACCGTATTATCAGCGCGCTGGCGAATACCGGCGTCCCGGTTCCACGCACCTATCTTTTGTGCGAGGACACGCAGGTAGTAGGGACGCCCTTCTTTGTTATGGATTTCGTCGACGGACGCATTCTGGCCGAGCCGATGCTGCCGGGGTTGAGCCGCGAAGAGCGAGCCGCGGTTTACGATTCGATGAACGACACGCTCGCGCGCCTGCACCAGGTCGATTTCCGCTCGGTTGGGCTGGGCGACTACGGCAGGCCGGAAGGATACGTCGCACGGCAGGTCGCGCGTTGGAGCAAGCAGTACAAAGACTCGGAGACCGAGCCAATCGAAGCGATGGATCGACTGATCGAGTGGATGCGATCTCACATCCCGGACGAGGACGAAACCACGATTGCGCACGGCGACTTCCGCTTGGGCAATCTGATCCTTCATCCGACCGAGCCGCGCGTGGTAGCGGTGCTGGATTGGGAACTCTCCACCCTGGGGCATCCGCTTGCCGACCTCGCGTGGAACTGCCTGGCTTACCACTACCCTGCGGAGCTGGCCGACACCGGGAGCTTTGCGGGTCTGGATCTGAAGGCACTCGGGATCCCAAGCGAAGAGGATTATCTCGCGTCCTATTGCAGACGCGTCGGCCGCCCGCACGCCGGCGACTACCTCTTCTTCGTCGCGTTCGCGTTCTTTCGGGGCGCCGCCATCTCACAAGGTATCGCAATGCGGGCGAAGCTGGGCAACGCGAGCGCTCCCGACGCGGAGGAACGCGGTCGTCGGGCTGCGGTCAGCGCGCGGATCGGATGGGACATCGCCCGGCGTCTGTAGCCCGCCACGCGGCGTTGGCGGAAATCAATCGCGATTGCCGCGCGCGATCGGAATAAAGCGGGGCCGCGAGGAGAACTTCTGCGCGTAGCTGCTGCCAAGCGCGTCCTCCTCGACCGATATCCGCCTTGCCAGCAGCCAAAGCTGCCCCACCGAAAATACGACCGCGGTCGCCCACGCGCCGCCGATCAGCGGTACCGCGGCCGTCTCCAGAATGACGCCCAAGTAGTTGGGATGGCGAATCCAGCGATAGATTCCGCCGGTGACTGGTTCGCAGCCGGGTTGAACGATCACGCGCGTGTTCCATCGATCCCCGAGCGTCCAGATAGCCGTGTAGCGAAGCGCTTGCGCGGTCAACGCGGTCGCGACAGCTCCCCAAAAGACTAACGGCGCAACGGTCGCGCCCCGCCAAGCTGATTCGACGACGCAGAACAGAAAGAACAAGGTATGAAACGCAACCATGATGCGGTAGTGGTCGCCCTCAACTTCGGTTCCGCCCCGCGCGAACACCCTACCAGCGTTGCGTCGCGACAGAAGGAGTTCGAAGACTCGTTCGACCCCCAGCGCCGCCAGTATCAGCAGGTAGGTCTTTTCGGATATCACTGCCGGCCACTAGCGGTTCGGCCCGAGTGGGTTATTCGTCGGCCAGCCGTAACCACGATTTGCCGCGATAGGAGAAATCGAAAAGTTGCGGATGAAGTATTTCGGCCAAGATTTCCGCGGAATCCGCGATCCGAGGGCCGGGTCGATTGAAGTACTGATTTCCGTCGGCGAGATAAACGCGGCCCGAACCCACGGCTTTAAGGCTCCTCCATCGCGGTTGGCTGGTAAGCGCGGGCAAATCGATCATCGTTCGCTCAATGCCGAAGCCGCAGGGCGAGATGAAGATCACGTCTGGGTCGGCCGCGCACAGATCGTCAAAGGCAATCCACCTCGAACGCTTCCCCGCTTCGCCGAATAGACTGATGCCCCCCGCAATTTCGACGAGTTCCGGCATCCAGTTTCCCGCCGCCATCAACGGTTCGATCCACTCGATACACGCAACCCGTGGCCGATACCCAGGGTCCGCGGCGGTAATTCTCAGCCGCTCGAAGAGCAGCTGCATCTGGTCGACCAGTGCGCGTCCGCAGTCCGACGCGTCGAGCGCGCCGGCCACCTGCTGAATGTCGGTGCCGATGCTGGCCAGGGAATCGGGTGCGAGCGAAACGATTTGCGGATGCGAGCCGATCAACTCGCAAGCCGCCTGCTCGACGTCACGCAGACTAACCGCGCACACCTCGCACTGCGATTGGGTAACGATCACGCTGGGCTCGAGTTGGTTCAGTAGGTGGGCGTCGACCCGATAAACCGACAGAGCCTCCTGCAAGATTGCCTTGACGCGCTGATCGATCTGATAACTGGTCCCGTCAGGGTCGAACTTCGGCGCAGTGCAGGGCGGCAACCGGGCTACCTCGGGCGGATAATCGCATTCATGCGATCGCGCGACGAGCCGATCGCCGAAGCCGAGCGCGCACACGATCTCGGTCGCGCTTGGAATCAGCGATACGATTCGATGAGTCAAAATCGAAGGCTCACGAGTTGAGTCGGGAAGACCGCCTAAGACAACCCGAGCAATTACCCTTATTCCGCCGAGAGGTCGAGTTCCAAGTAAACCGCATTGGGCTCAGGATTGTAACGGTAAGCGTCGATGTGGTGGAAGCCCAGTGATTCGTAAATCGCAAGCGCCGAGCGCATCGACGCCAGCGTGTCGAGCCGCATGGCGCGATAGCCGATCCGCCGGGCGCGTTTGATGACCTCGCCCGCCAGCTTCAACCCGATTCCGACGCCACGAAATTCCGGAGTTACCCACATCCGCTTCATTTCGCAAATCGCTTCCTCGAGTCTCCGCAGCGCGATACACCCTACGGGCGCTCCCTCGCGCATCGCCAACAGCAGGCATCCCCAGGGGAGTGCGTAGTCCCCCGGCAGAGTTGCAATCTCGCGATCGAAATCCTGGAACGAGAGATCGATCTCCAAGGACCCCGCGTACTCGATGATCAGCGTGCGCGCGGTTGCGACCAGAGGCGGCGTCACCGCGTCGATGATTTCAACGGACAAAGAAGCCATCGCAGCATACCTCGATCGAACCCTGCCGGCGCCGCTACTGGAGCTTGCAAGCGGAAATCTCCGGCTGAGCAGCGCCAGCCTCAACCAGAGAGAGAAGCGGCTTAGGGTGGGGAAAGCCTGCGACCAGGTTGACCCTGACGAAATAAGTCTCATGGGGTTTGGCCTCGATTTTGACCTCTGAGCTCGGCTCGCTGACGGTGTAGCACCGAATTGGCCCGGGGTCGTCGATAAAGCCGTGATAGCCGCCGGCTCCGATCGACTGCCCGCTATGACCGCACGTCACGTTGACGTCCTCGCTTACGCTCATGAATTGGTACGGTCGATAGACAAATATCATCGCGTGATCCGAGGGCACCTCGGTCGAAGCGGTGTAGGGCTTGCCCTCCACCGCGCAGCCCGCCGTGAAAACACCGGCTGCTAACAGCATTTTCAGAAGCGGCAAACGTGGAACCATGGCTCTGCCTTTTATGCTCTTTTTTGAAAGGTCGTGCGACCGTGTTGGTCGATACGCTGGCCGCACGGGTCACTCCTGCAGCTCGCAGCATTCGTTGATCGCGTTGTGGGCCGCGTCTGAATCGATCGGATGTAAATGCGGATGGCCGATCAGCGCTCCCCAACCGATTTCCTCTTCGAGATAGTTTGCCTGTCCGGCGCCGACCCGAAGCTCGACCGCATCGGAGGCTTCGTATCGAGTGCTGCAGACGATTGTGCCTGGGTCGACGACGAAGGCATGATAGCCGCCGGGTCCGAGTTTTACCGTCGAATCGCCGCAGGTTATCGGGGGCCGAATGGCCGAGCCGAATATTCGGTAGGGACGATAAAGATAGATTACGCTCTTGGGCCGGGGAAGAGGCTCGGGTTCGAATGGGGGACCCTTAACCGAACATCCGATCACCGATCCGGCAATCATGGTTGCGGAAATCAGCCGCGCGATCCTCCGCGCGCCTCGAAAGCCGATCATGGTTGCGGTCCGCGTGCTGCGATCTGACGGGTCAAGCGATCGAGGTCAGCGATGACCTTGTCGTCGATCTCACGCCGCACCTGCGCGCGCGCTTCGCGGTCGAGTTCGAGATAGCTCTCACCCGAGAAGATGCTGTAGTCCGCTGTCGCATGGACGGCGGCGGTGTAGTCGCCGATCACTCGATCGCCGTCACTGATGGATAAGTCGGCGAAGGCGGTTACGCCGGTGGTTCCAGTGGGCGCACCCAGATAGGTAAGCGGATTCAGCGCGGACAAGACCATCGGCACCGTATGGTGCTCGTGCGACAGCTCCTCGCGATAAGAGAAGATAATCGGCGAGGAACAGCTGATCGATGCGGCGATGGCGGGAGGCGCTTGCGCGGACGGCACCCCGAGCAGGCGGCCTTTGAACGGTAGTTCCAAGGCTACTTCCGGGGTAGGCGGCGCGGATCTCATCGTGACGCATCCGACAAGCGCGCCGATCATCGCGAGATTTAGAAGGCGCGGGGAGTAAATGGATGCAGCCGCCTAGCCCCAGAGCCGCCTGGCGGCGTCGCGCAATTCGTCGCGAAAGTCAGGATGCGACACCGCGATCAGTTCACGCGCCCGATCGCGTATCGACTTCCCCTTGAGCGTAGCGATTCCGTATTCCGTCACAACGTAGTGTACAAAAGTGCGTGGAACCGTAACCACGCTGCCCTCGGGCAGCATCGGTGTGATGCGCGAGATCCGCTTGCCGTCGCGCATCGCGGCAGAAGGAATCACGGTTATCGAAGTTCCGCCGCCCATCACCGCGCCGATCGCAAAAGCGGTTTGTCCGCCGGTTCCGGTGTACATTTGCGGTCCGAGCGATTCGGCGTCAACTTGGCCGGTCAGATCGACCGCGAGCCCGTTGTTGATTGCGTACAAGCCTTCCTCGCGCGCGATTAAGCGGATGTCGTCGGTGGTGTTGAAGTCGTAAAGTTGAAAAATCGGATTACCGTCGGCGTAGTCAAGTTCCTCGCGCGGCGTCGCGACGGCAAAACCCCCCCCCACCA
>DASXNP010000375.1:0-1698 GCA_036494985.1 Binataceae bacterium (SeqCode) | reverse complement strand
CCCTCTCGATCTCACCCGACCTGCTGCCCACGCTCGCGATTTTTGTCCTGGCCGCAGTTCTGAGCGGGCTTTACGAACTGCTGTTCGCGCGCGAATTCGGCGAGCGCCTGCTTTTCTGGGTCACCAGCAACGCGAAGTCCGTGATCGTGGCATTTTTAAGCGGAGCGCTGGCATGGCTCGTGCTGGCGACCGGCTTGTTCACGCACCCTGTGGCGGTCGTCGACTCACAGATGCTCACGGTCTGGAATGCCGGCGGCTATCGCAGCGGCTTTTACTTTTATCTTCCCGCGCTTGGCCTCTATGAGTTTCTAACCGTACTGCTGGCGGTAGCCGGTCTCGGTCTCTTCGTTGCGCTGCGAATTAGATCGCGCTTTGCGGGATGGATCTTTTTGTGGGCCGCGCTAGCGCTTGCGCTCCTTCCGCTCTGCCCCGTCCGCAACTATCTGATTCTGCTTCAGATGCTATTGCCGCTCTCGCTGATGGCGGCGCTCGCGGTTGACGTCGGCTATCGATCTGAAGCGTGGAGCTTCATCCGCTACCCGATCGTCGTCCTCGGCGCGTTTACGGTTTACCTTCAACTGATGGCCAATTTCGTCCACCCTGTGGCCGACGCGCTCGAGGCGCGCTCCAGCCGCCATGCGCCCCTGTTCTGGACCGAAGCGGCAACTACCGCCGGCACCCGCGACGCAGGCAACAAAATCGAGGATCTTTACGACAGCCAAGGAACTCTAGCTTCGCGTTCTTTCTTTGATTCGGTCGACTCGCCAGCGCTGCAATGGTATCTGCGCGATCTAAATCCCGCCGACAAGCAGTTGGGTGCAGATGTAACCGCGTTGGCTGACGAAAGCGCCGCGATCGGCGAGACGTCGCCCGAGGCCGATCGCTTAAACCTCACCTTCGATCTGCAGGACACTTGGCAGCCCGATCTTTCGTCCGCGAGCTTTGCGGATCTGCTCCGCTATCTTTTGACCATGCGTGTCTGGGGAGCCGTGAAGTCTCAGCAAGTGACGCTTTCATACGCCACCAAAGGCAATCCGCCCGCCAACGAGACCTCGTCCCCGAACCCAACTTCAGCCGAGTCGACTGAATCGGTCTCGTCGACGCCCGAGGGCACGCCGTGGCCCTCTGCGACGCTTCAAGTGGAGCCTTCTCCGAGCCCTGGGTCGCCGTCACCCAAGCCTACCTCGCCGGTCACGCCCGCAGCGCCCGCCGCCACCCCGACCTCGACGGCCGGCGCGGCCCCATCCTCGCCCTAACGGATTACCTTGGCCGCGCGCAACTCTTTTATCTCGGCGGCGCCGTATCCAAGCAGCGCGAGCAGCTCTTCGGTGTGCTCCCCCATAAGGGGCGGGCGTCGAACCTGTCCGGGAGTCGCCGAAAGCTTCGCGGCCAACCCAGTAGTCATGAACTGACCGAGCACTGGATGCGGCAATTTTAGGAGCATTTCGCGGGCGGCAATCTGCGGATGCGCGAATATCTCGGCCATCGTTAGAATCGGCCCGGACGGAATTCCCCGGTGGTTTAACAAATCGATCCAATAGTCTGCGTCGTGAGGGCGCAAGGCTTGGTTAATCTCCTTGGTCAGCGCGCCGCGATTCTTGATTCGCGCGCGCAGGGTCGAGAACCGTTCGTCCTCGGCCAGCGCGGGCCTTCCGATGAGACCTACGAAGCTCTTCCACATTGCCTCGTTGCCGACCG
>DASXNP010000374.1:0-4444 GCA_036494985.1 Binataceae bacterium (SeqCode) | reverse complement strand
CAAGCGCGAACCATCGCGGCGTTTTGCGCGCCGACATCGAGACTTCGCCGATCTCGCTTGACCCGCGTTTTGCGACCGACGCCATCTCTTCGCGCATCGACGAGCTGATCTTCGATTCGTTGGTACGCCTCGATGAGCATCAACTCTATAGCGGCGATCTCGCAGAATCGATCGAATGGCAGTCCGGCACTTTGATCGTCTTTCATCTGCGACGCGGGCTCAAGTTTTCCGATGGCACACCCTTGACTGCGCAAGACGTGAAATTCACTTACGACTCTTTGATGGATCCAGCGACCCGCTCACCGAAGACCGCCGGATTTGCGCAACTCGCATCCGTCGAAGCGCCCGACGACGACACCGTCGTCTTCAGGTTGAAACAGACCTATGCTCCCGCCCTCGAGATGGCGATGCTCGGAATCGTCCCAGGCGGCTCTCGCATAGCCCCCCTTGCGCCATCCAGGATTGTCGGAAGCGGGCCTTTCAAGCTGATAAACTTTGCACGCGAGGAGCAGCTGCTTTTGGCGCGAAATCCATACCGCAGTTGCCCAATCGGTTCGGCGCAGGAGATCGACTTCAAGATCGTTCCCGATCCGACGGTTCGCGCGCTCGAGCTTGCCAAGGGCACCGCGGATCTCGCGCAGAACAATCTCGAGCCGGATGTGCTGAAGTATCTCCAGGCACGGCGCGACCTCAGGATTGCCTCGACGCCGGGTTCCGCCTACCAATATCTCGCTTTCAATTTCCGCGACGCGCGCCTGCGCGATCTGCGCGTGCGCCAGGCGGTCGCGTTTGCGATCGATCGCAAAGCGATCATCAATTCGATCCTGCGCGGCACCGCGCGCGAGGCCACCGGTATGCTCTCGCCGGAAAGCTGGGCTTACGATCCCACCGTCTCGCTGCGTCCCTACAATCCGTCCCTTGCGCGCCGCCTGCTCGATCTATCCGGATACCCAAGCCGCGGCGGCAACCCTCGCTTCGCGCTTGTGTACAACACCACGCCGGAGGGCCGGCGCCTCGGCGAAATCCTGCAAGCGATGCTGGCCGTGGTCGGTATTCGTCTGGAAATCAAAACCAGCGAGTTCGCGACCTTCTATTCCGATATCCAGCGCGGAAATTTCGACTTAGCCTCGTTTCGCTGGATCGGAATCAACGATCCAAATCACTACTTCCTGATCTTCGACTCGAAGATGACGCCGCCTGAGGGACTAAACCGTGGCGCCTATTCGAATCCCGCGATGGATCGGCTCGTCGAAGCGGGTCAGCTTACCATCGATCGCGAAAAGCGTCGCCGAATCTACCAGGCGGTCCAGCAACTCGCCGCCGCCGACTTGCCCTATGTGTCGCTATGGTGGCTCGATAATGTCACCGTGATGAACGACCGCATCCGAGGCTTCGAGCCCTATCCCAATGGCAGTCTGCGCTCGTTTGCGAGCCTCGAGCTTCTTGCGGAACCGGCGCAGTCGAACTAGCGCTAAAATTTCCCGGTTTGCCACGACATCGCGACCCGCTCAAACTGGTGACGGAGAGATGCCATTATGAATCCCAAAGAGGGCGCCAGCGAGATAATTGCCAAGCGGCGCGAAGAATTGATCGCTTTGAGCCATCGCATCCACGCGAATCCCGAAATCGGTTTTGAAGAGGAGAAGGCGGCAACCTGGCTCTCTGAGATTCTTGCCGAGAGCGGCTTCGAGGTTCGCAAAGGCGCCTATGATCTGCCCACCGCTTTCGTTGCTAAAGCCGGCAACGGCCCGCTCCATCTGGCGATTTGCGCTGAGTACGATTGTCTTCCGGCAATCGGCCACGCCTGCGGCCACAACCTAATCGCCGCTATGGCGGTCGGCGCGGGAGTCGCGGCCGCGACGCTTGCCGACGAGGCCGGCCTCACCGTGAGCGTGTTCGGCACACCGGCCGAGGAGATCTGCGACGGCGGCGGTAAGATTCTGCTGCTCGAACGCGGCGCTTTTGACGGGGTGCACGCCGCCATGATGGTACACCCGGCGCCGATGGATCTGCTGGACCCGTCGATCATCGCAGCCGCGATGTTTGATGTTCATTACACCGGCAAGGCCGCTCACGCCTCCGCGTTCCCGGAACTCGGCGTTAACGCGGCCGACGCTCTGACCGTCGCGCAGACCGCCATCGGCCTGCTCCGGCAGCACATTCGTCCAACCGATCGGATTCACGGGATCATCACCAAGGGCGGCGACGCGCCCAACATCGTGCCCGCCCAGACCAGCGCCCGCTACACTGTTCGCGCCCGATCGCTCGCCGAGCTCGAAGCTATTCGTTCCAAGGTCCAACGATGTTTCGAAGCCGGCGCGATCGCGACCGGATCAAAGCTGGAGATCGTGGGTGGGGCGAAGCCCTACGCACACATGAAGCACGACCCGGCGATCGGTGCGATCTATCGACGCAACAGCGAAGCGTTGGGGCGTCAATGCCCAAACCAGAGACCCGCGGGGGATGCTATCGCTGCGTCGACCGACATGGGCAACCTCTCGCTCGCGCTGCCGTCAATCCATCCAATGATCGGAATCAACTCTCTGCCCGCGGTGAATCACCAGCCGGAATTCACCGCCCACTGTGTTACCGAGTCGGCGGACAAGGCGGTGATCGACGGCTCTCTCGCGATGGCTTGGACCGCGATCGACATCGCCTTCGACGCCGAGTTGCGCGCCCGCCTCATGAAGCAATCCGCTTGACTAGCGATCGAGGTCGCAAGCCCGTTACAACACGCCCCGGGCATTTGCGGCTTGACTAAATGGCAGCCGAAAAACCTCAGACGCGCAGCAGATTCGATCTGGTGGTCGAGAACCGAAAGGCTCGGCACGACTTCTTCATTGAGGAGGCTCTCGAATGCGGCGTGCAACTCACCGGCACCGAGGTAAAGTCGTTGCGCGCCCACAAGGCTAATCTTCGGGACAGCTACGCCCGAATCAAGAACGGCGAAGCTTTTCTACTTGGCGTGCACATCGGCTCGTACGCGCCAGCCGGGCAATTCAGCCACAAGGAGACCCGCGATCGGAAGCTCCTGATGCACCGACGTGAGATTGATCGACTGCATGGCCGCGTGCGCGAGCAGGGCTACTCGCTAGTGCCAATGAAGATCTATTTTAAGGACGGGCTGGTAAAGATCGAGCTCGCGCTGACCAAGGGCAAGAAGCTTTTCGACAAGCGCCAGGCAATCGCGCGCAAAGACAGCCAGCGCGAGATTCAACGCGCGCTCAAGTCGCGCAATCGCTAAGCGCTTCCCGCCACATTTGTTTACGGTTGCGGTGGCGCGAAAAAAGCTCGTGCCGGCACTAGGCCTAGGCGGCCTCCGCCGCCGTTTCGGCCGCTCGCGAAATATTGCGACGGTTCGCAACGGCGCGGAGGATAGGGCGCGGCCACCGAGCCGCGCCCATTGTTCGGTTAGCTGTTGTACGTAACCGCGATCTTAACCGGCTTGGCCTCCGGCGCCTTCGGGACAGTAACGCTCAACACCCCGTCCTTGTACCCGGCCTTGATCCCTTCGTGGGCCGTGTCTTCTGGCAGTCTGAACGCTCTTTGGATCTTGCCGTAAAATCGCTCGGCCCGACGGATCGTCGAGTCCTTGGGCCTCTCGGGCCTGCTGCGCTCGGCCGAGAGCACGAGAGTGTCGTCTTCCAGCTTCACCTCGAGTGACTCAGCCTTCAGCCCCGGCAGGTCCAAGGTAAAGTGATAACCCTCGGAATCCTCCACGACATCAGTCGGCACGCCGCCGCCCGATTCGAGCTCGGCTTCCTGATTGCCGAGCATGCCGTTGAAGCGATTCCACAACCATCCGTCGTTCAAGAGTCCGTTTTCAAATCGTACTTCCATGGTCCTATTTTTACCTCAATCCTAGGCCGGAAGTTTCCTCCGGCCCGCCTTGATTTGCTTGATCTGAAGATAAGCACGATCGCTTCGAGGTCAAGGCACAATCAGCTACTGAGTGTAGGATGTCGGTCGGTCTTCCGCGCCTCGATTCGAAAACGCGAGAAGTAAGCGGGCGGTGCCCCTATCGAGATGGGGCGGAGCGCAGTTTTTCGAATTCGCGTTCGATTTCCTCCTCTTCCGGAAACCGGCCCAAGGCATCCTTAGAGAAGATCAACCTGCCGTCGACGATCACGTCAAACTGACCGCTCTTGCCTGCCTTGATTTGTGCGACTTCGTCAAACCGGGCCTTCAAGCTCGCGGCCAGACTGGCCGCCCGAGGCTGGTAGCCTCAAGCGCTGCAATAGAGAATTTCGGTCGCCATCGCTCGAATCGTATCGCCGACTCGTCGTTTACTCAAACGCCTATTTTCGGTCTGGAACCTTGATTGCCAAGATTTGCTCACCTGGCGCAAGTCCGCGAAGATCCGACCTACTACCAGATGGACTTAACCGTTTCAGCGTTCCCCCTGATCCAGGCCTGACAATGCACTTCTCGCTTGAGTGAATGC
>DASXNP010000373.1:0-4146 GCA_036494985.1 Binataceae bacterium (SeqCode) | reverse complement strand
CAAGTTCGGCGATATTGCCTACTTCGCCCGCGGGTCGGGGCCAGCCGCGGTTTTCTTGCACGCGTTCCCGCTTAACGGCTTCCAGTGGCGCGAGGTGATCGAAGATCTCGCACCAATTCGGCGCTGCATCGCACCTGATCTGCTGGGGCTCGGCTATACCCGGGTCCGGCCCGGGCAGGAAATCTCCTTTGATTCCCAGGCGGCCGCGATGGCCGAGCTGCTTGATTCGCTGAAGATTGACCAAGTCGACCTCATCGGTAATGACACCGGAGCAGGAATCAGCCAAATCTTCACCGCCAAACATCCGTCGCGGGTGCGATCGCTGACCCTAACCAATTGTGAGGTCCACAACCTTTGGCCGAACGCAATGCTAAAGCCGCTCCTGGAAGCCTTCGCCGCCGGCGCGGCGGCACCGGTGGTCAAGTTGATGGCGCAAGACATCGGCGTGGCACGCAAGCAGCTCGCCTCTACCTATGAGGATCCGGAGCGATCTGTAACCCCCGAGCTGACCCAGCTCTACTTCCAGCCGCTAATTGAATCCGAAGCGCGGGTCGCGTTGCTTCGCACCGACTGGCAACGAAATCGCGAGCAGCTGGTCGGACTCGCCGCGCAACTGCGTGCGTCCAAGGTTCCTGCCCAAGTAATCTGGGGCGAGGCCGACAGCACCTTCGATGTCGCGCCTTCGATTGAATGGCTTCGCACCAATCTCGGCGGGCTGCGCAAGACCACGATGGTGCCGCGAGGCCGACTCTTCTTTCCCGAAGAACACCCACGGTTGACCAGCGTTCTCCTCAAAGAGTTCTGGAGCTAGAGTAAGTGGAACGACCCGGGGCGCATCGTGCTGTGCAGATCCATCCGACCGAGCTTGGCGGCAGTCCTGCTGCTGCTGCTTTCGGCGTGCGGTGCGCAGCGCGAAGCGCTTCCGACCCAACCGACTCACGCCAGGCTCTCGGACTTCACAAATCAGGATCTGATAGACCAACTCGAAATCGACAAGTTCAATTTCGCCGCGCAAGCACGTGCGACCATCGGCGCGCATCAAGCGATTCGTCTAATGAAGATCCATCAGCTCGATGAAATGATCGATCAGCTGAAGCTCGGCCGGAGGCCGACGCCAAAGCAACTCGCTGACGCCGAGCGCCTCACGCCCGAACCCTTGTGGCAGTTCGGATGGTACTAGGATTGCCCGCTGCAGGCGCTTTTCTGCTACGAGTGGAGAGGTGGATCTCGCCAAGAATTGCGTCGACGTCGGTCTTTTCACGAATCGTCTCGAAGAGATGCGCCTCTTCTATGGCGCGCGGGTTGGCTTGAAGTTTGAGGAGATTCTGGCACTGGGCGGCGGCAGCCACCAGCATCGGTTTGCCCTTCGCGGCTCGGTCCTCAAGATCAACCACCCACGCGAAGCACTTGGGCCTCAAGTCGCCGGCGGCTATTGCCGATTGGTGATCGCCGATTCGCGCTGGTCGATGCAAATGGAGCTTGTTGATCCCGACGGCAACTTTGTCCAATTGCGACCGCCCAATCTGGGTGATGTGAATCAGATCGAGATTGTGCTCGGCGTCACGGACGAGGACGCCTTCGAACGTTTCTATGGCGACGCCTTGGGCGGCCTTAAAATCGCGCCGCGCCGCTTCCGGATCGGCGAGAGCGTCATCTCATTCGCGCATGATCCCCAAGCGCGCAAAAGCACGGTTTGCGGATCGGGTTCACCGCTAGAGGCGCTCGCCGCGATGCGCGCCGTCGGATTTCGCTACATCACGATTCAAGTGCGCGATTGTGACCGGGAGCATCGTCGCTTGACGCGCATGGGCGTCACCGAAGGTTCCGCGCCCGTAACGCTGGGCGAAATTGCACGCATCAGTTTCATCCGCGATCCGGATGGCAACTGGATTGAAATCTCGCAGCGCGCCTCTCTGACCGGAAGCTTGCCGAAGGACTAGCATCCCGAATCTCCGCTTTGGCGCTCGCTCGGACTAGCCTCCGGCGGCTCGTTTCTGTGAGTAAACGAGGCGCACAAGCCGCCCAGGGAGGCGCAGTCGCCAAAGATCTTCATTCCGATGTGCTCGCCAAGCTTGCGATAGCTTTCCCATTGATCCTCGCCAAAAAACTGTTCGAGGGTCGATTCGTGCGGGAACGATGGATGCTCCGAATGGTAGCGGCGCACGTCGGCGCTCTCGTCACCGATCAAAGTCGGCTTGATATAGATCAAAAAAGAATCCGGCGTAGCGTCAGACTTGGTTCCTTCATAGCGGATTGCGGCAAACGCCGCATGGCGCAGCGATTCTTTCACTTCGTCAACCGGTTCGATCGAAAGCCGCTTTTCAGGCTTGATCCCGGGGGCAAGGTCGGGGGAGTCGACGGGCTCTTGCTTCCAGGTCCCTCGGCGCAGCTGCTCGAGCGATCCAAACTGCCGACGGACGGTACCGGTCGGCAGCCACTGGTCGAGCTCCTGTTCGCTCATGAACCTAATCTCGGCTCCAAAATCGAGCCGCGCCTTGCGCACCAGGTTGCCGAGATCCTCGAAGGTGTAGTCGGCATCGGCGCCGCTATCGATCACCACGCTCAGTTTCACCCGGCGCCGGATCAACTCGTAGGCGCCCAGATTCTCGAAATGGCCGCCATCGGACAGATACCAGTAGCGCCCCTCGGGACCGTTGAAATCTGCTATCAGCTCCTTGAACAGGAAGGTTTGCACCGGAAACGTTCGGGTCAGAATCTTGCGCAGTTTCCTTTGCGATTGGTCGATGGTCCCCGAATCCCACCAGTAGCCCAAACGGATGTTGAACAGGCCCGCCAGAATGCTGACTCCCAGGCTGGTTCGATAACCCTCGCCAGTGGAGAAGGCCGCGCCTGAAATACTGGTCCAGTCGCCGAGGGTGAGCACCTCGCCGGTGTATCGAGCGAAGTTGGAATCGCTTGGGTCCGAATCATACTCGAAGGCTCGCCAATCGGTTCCTTTGGGCGGGAACAACCGTACGTGCTCGCAGCGTTGATCAAGGTGATCGACCCCGCAAAGCGAACTGTCGTATACTACATGGTTCGGCACGCCGAGGCTGATTCCCACCGGGCCCAGCGCCATCCCCATGCCCTTGCGGTCCTGCTGCTGAGTGCCGGTGCGCGGATCGAAGGTCTGATTGACCGTGACATTGACCAGATGCAGCGGAGCCCGCTTTTCATACAGACTCTTTTCGGCACTTTGCTTGTTTGACATCGAAGGAAATCTCAGTGGTCCGCGCCAATACTCGCGCTGCGGAGCATCGTCGCCGGATATTGCTTCGCTGATCAGACGCGTCGCCGAATCCAAGCGGGCGCGATTTGAAGCGCCCAGATACGCCCGGGTGATACGGGCTGAGTAGATAGCGTGCTGTGACGAGCGGTTCAGGAATGTCCAAGTGTGCCCGAACAGAAAAGAGAGCACCGCCAGAATTCCGAAGATCACCCACCCAACGCCGACCTCCACTTCGCCCCCTGACAGCGGCGAACCCGGTTTAGGAGGGTCCGACGGCGGGGGCGATCCGAGCTCCCCAGTCCAGCTGCCGGCGAGATCCTGAATCGACGCCACCTGCTTTGGCTGATTTGCCAAGAAGGCTCCCGGACCGCTCGGTGGCTTGAAATCCCATCGAATCGCGTGCGAGACCGCGTCTACCGAGACCGTCAGAGTCAAGACCACCAGCACCGCCGCGACTCCCGCGATCGCATTCATCGAGACTGACGGCCTCTTGCCATTTGCTTCGAAGCCGAGATTTTCCATGACCCATCGGCCGACTCCGGCCAACGAAGCCAGCGCGGCCAGCGCCGTCGATATGGTCGGGGCGAGATTCAAATGGCCACCTGCGACCTTGGCGTAGATGGTCTGCCCAATCGAATCGATCAGAACGAAGGCAAGCGCGGCGCCGGTCCACACCAATCCCCAACGAAGCCGGCGGCTCAAAACGTTTCTCATCGTCGAGTTGACGAACAGTCGACGGGCCGCAGGCAACTTCCTAACCGAATCATCCATCGTTGCTTGAGCTTGTTTGGCCCAGTACCGGCCGTGCAGGTAGGACCCGGCTACGGCTAACGTAACGAGTAGCACCAGAAGCGCCAAAATTTCGGCCGGGGAGTGTCGCCAATACCACAACAATCCGAGGTCCACCACGAGGATGA
>DASXNP010000372.1:0-9772 GCA_036494985.1 Binataceae bacterium (SeqCode) | reverse complement strand
CGACTCTCGCAAGCAACGCCGGCGCTTGCGACGCCGCCCGCCAACTCGTTCCGGAAAGCATGCGCGCTATGGTCGCCGCAGGCATGTTCCGCATCCCCGCGCCGGTTCGGGTCGGCGGTTACGAGTTGCCGCTACGCACTCTAGCCGATGCCGTCATCGGACTCTCTGAAGCATGCTCATCGAGCGGATGGGTCCTGATGGTCATGGGCGCGCATCACTTCTGCCTCGGCCATTTTCCCGAGACCGCCCAGGATGCCGTCTTCAGTGGCGGCGCCGACGGGCTCGTCGCTGGAACTCTCGCATGGCAGGGCTCCGCCACCCCGGTCGGCGGTGGTTACCGCGTCGCTGGCCGATGGCAGTTTTGCAGCGGGGTCGATCACGCGGACTGGGTCATGCTTGGATGCGCCGACGCACGGACCGGTGCACCGCTCGTGCACGTCGTCGTCCCACGATCTCAAATCATGGTAGATGACACTTGGCGGGTGATGGGTCTTCAGGGAACCGGCAGCAAGGATGTGGTCGCGGAGGGTATCTTCGTTCCGGTCGAACGCAGCGTCGACACGCGCGCGATGATGACCGGCTCGAGCCCTTACGCACGGAAGCATTCGACCAATCTTTACCGCGTCGCTGCCGAATCGATGCTCTCACTGTCGGTCGCGACCGCCGTTCTCGGAATCGCTCGCCGGGCGCTGGTCCGCTTCGTCGAGCGCACTCTTGAACGCCGCTCGATTCCCTCGGGTGGGTCCAAATCCGAGTATGCGCCGACCCAAATCCGATTGGCCGAGTCGGCAGCCGAAATTCGATCCGCCGAACTGACCATTGGCGATGCACTCGCCCTGCTCGAGCAAGTTGCCGCCGGCTCGGCGATCGCGAACATCGAATATCGCGCGCGTGTCAAATGGCAGGCCGCGTACTCCGCCGAACTGTGCCGGCGCTCGGTCGAACGCTTGTTCGCCGGTTCCGGCGCGCACGGCGTCTACCTTTCGAATTCTCTTCAAGCACTGCTGCGCGACGTGCAGGTCGGTGCCCAGCACGCGAGCATCGACTTCGACAGCGCCGCCGAGTCGTATGGCAAGATGAGACTCTCGCGACCCGGAACAATCAAATGACAAGCGATGGTCAGAGGCGTTGGTACCAAGCCGCGATCGCCTCGCCAATCTCGCGCGGCGAATCCTCCTGAACAAAGTGATTTCCCTTAACCGTCACTTCGCTCTGATTCGGCCACTTCCGGCAAAACTCGCGCTGTGCTCCGGTTAGTATAAAACCGGGCTCGGCGTTGACGAACAGCTTCGAAGGGGAGGATTCGCTGTTTAACCATTTAGCGTAATTATCTACAATCTGTACAACGTCGCGCGGCTCGCCATCAATTGGAATCTCGCGCGGCCAAGTCAGCGTCGGCCGCCGCGATTCTCCTGGTTCCGCGAAAGGTTTCCGGTAGATTGCCATTTCTTCCGGGTCGAGCTTGCGAATTACGGCACCAGGCAGTAACCGTTCGACGAAGACATTCTTCTCGAGTACGATCTGCTCGCCCGCCGGCGACCGCATAGCCTTAAAGATCTCGCGCGCCACCGCCGGCCATTCTTCCCAAGTGATCGGGCGCACGATCCCTTCCATGTACGCGATTCCCTTGATCGCGCCGCGATTGCGATTAGCCCAATGGAATCCCAGTGCCGATCCCCAGTCATGCACCACGAGCGTCACCTTTCGATTGATTCCGGTCGCTTCGAACCAAGCGTCGAGGTAGCGCGCGTGATCGACGAATCGGTAGGAACCGACCGCCCCTCCCGAATCACCCATGCCGATCAGGTCGGGCGCAAAACACCGTCCAAGCTTCTCCAGATGCGGAATCACGTTGCGCCACAAGTACGATCGCGTCGGGTTCCCGTGCAGGAACACGATTGGATCGCCCGCCCCGGTGTCCACGCACGCCATCTCGGAGTCGATCACTTTTATGCGCCGTCGCTCATACGGATCGCTAGCTGAAATTGCTTCAATATTCATGTCTGCTGTTCCTTCCAAACCGAGACTATCATGCGTAAGTATGGCGGCCTTCGTGGGTTGCGCCTAGAATTCATTTCTAAGTTTGAAGGTTCGAGGCCAAACGCGCTAATTGATCGACTGCTATGGAGACGCGACGAGTAAAATTCTGGGGATGGGGTTACGAAGACCAGGGACCGAATCCGGAGCAGCAGGTGCGGATGGCTCAGCGGATGGCCGAGCGCTTCGGCCTCGGCGAGCTTACGATTACGCCGCCACCCAGGCTTGAGGAGCTCAATCTGCGCGCCCCGAGGGTCTCACCGCCGCCCGCGTGCGCCGCGATTGTCTCGGCCGATCCGTACGATCGCGCAGCGCATACCTACGGCAAGTCCTCCGCTGACCTGGTGCGCGCCTTCCGCCGCGATTTCCGCAATCCTCCAGATTTGGTCGCCTTTCCGAAGTCTGAAGAAGACATTGTACGTCTGCTCGATTGGTGCACCGGTTCAAACGTCGTCGCTATCCCATACGGGGGCGGCTCCAGCGTCGTCGGTGGTGTCGAAGCGCCGCGCGACGGCGGCTACGCGGGTGCGGTTTCGATCGATCTGCGCAACCTGAACAAGGTGCTCGAAGTCGATCGGGTTTCGCGCGCGGCCCGAATTCAGGCCGGCGCTTACGGCCCGGCCCTCGAAGATCAACTCCGCCCGCACAAATACACCCTGCGACATTTTCCGCAGTCGTTCGAATTCTCTACTCTTGGCGGCTGGATCGCGACCCGTTCGGGCGGTCACTTTGCCTCCCTCTATACCCACATCGACGACTTCGTCGAGTCGCTGCGGGTAGTAACCCCCACCGGCACAATCCAATCGCGTCGCCTTCCAGGTTCCGGTGCGGGCCCGAGTCCCGACCGGATGTTCATCGGCTCCGAGGGCACGCTCGGAATCATCACCGAAGCCTGGATGCGTTTGCAGGATCGGCCGACCTTTCGTGCCGGCTGCTCCGTCTCTTTTCCCGACTTTATGTCCGGCGCGGAAGCGGCGCGCCACATCGCACAAGCCGGGCTCTACCCGGCCAATTGTCGCCTGCTCGACGAGGGGGAGGCGCTGCGAACCGAAGCCGGCAATGGCAACGAAGCTGTTCTGGTGCTTGCCTTCGAGTCCGCCGACCATGACCTCGACGGATGGATGAAGCGCGCGCTGGAAATCTGCCGGGGCCACGGCGGCAACTATCCGGAGGGCACGGCCCGTACGCGCACGGATTCCGAGGCGACTCATCAGGGCGCCGCCGGGTCGTGGCGCAAAGCTTTCCTGAGCGCGCCTTATCTGATGGATACGGTTGCCGCGATGGGCTTGGTGAGCGACACCTTCGAGACCTCGATCACTTGGGATCGATTCCCAGATTTTCACGCCAAGGTTACCTCAACCGTCAACGATGCGATCGGGCGCATCTGCGGCAAGGGCACCGTTACCTGCCGCTTTACGCACGTCTATCCCGACGGTCCCGCGCCCTACTACACAGTGCTCGCCGCAGGGCGTAAAGGCTCCGAGCTTGAACAATGGGCCGAGATCAAGCGTGCAGCGTCTGATTGTTTGATTGCCAACGGGGGCACGATCACGCATCATCACGCCGTCGGGCGCGACCACCGCACCTGGTACGATCGGCAACGACCCGACGGATTCGCTCGCGCGCTGCGCGCCGCCAAACGCGAGCTCGACCCGCGCGGCATTCTGAACCCCGGCGTGCTGTTCGATCCTATCCGGTAGGACTTCCAGTCTCAGAGTGCGAGCAAGGAGCGAGCGGCTTGCAAAGATGGACCTAACCTGGATCGGAACCGGAATCATGGGCGCACCCATGGTTCGGCGTCTGCTCAAGGCGGGCCATCGCGTGCGCGTCTTCAACCGAACGATCGAAAAGGCCCGCGCTTTGGCGGCCGACGGAGCGATTGTCGCCTCGAATCCATCGGAAGCGATCGAAGGTGCGGCGATGATTTTCACGATGGTGCCTGACACGCCCGACGTGCTGCGGGTGATCGATCAAATCTCTTCCGCGCTGGTGTCAGATCAACTCGTGATCGATATGAGCACCATCTCGCCAGCCGCTTCGCGCAAAATCGCGGACTCGCTCGCCAGCCGCGGAGTCGCAGTGCTTGACGCGCCCGTGTCCGGCGGTGAGCCGGGCGCGATCGACGGAACGCTCACCATCATGGTGGGCGGCACTCCGGAAGCATTTGCGCGTGCGCAGCCGATACTGGCGAATCTCGGTAAGCGCGTGACCCATATGGGAGCAGCGGGGGCGGGACAAACCACCAAGCTCGCGAATCAGATCGCGGTATCGCTCAATTGCACCGCCGCTGCCGAGGCTCTCTTGTTCGCAAGGCAAGGCGGTCTTGACCCGGCGCGGGTTCTCGAAGCGATCGGTGACGGCGCGGCTGCTTCGTGGCAGTTGAACAATCTCGGACCCAAGATGCTCGTGCACGACAACCGTCCGGGCTTCTTCGTAAAGCTGCTTCGCAAAGACCTGCGCTTGGTTGCCGAGGCTGCAAAGGAATACGGTTTGGCGTTACCGGCTCTGGCGCTGGTCTCTTCGATTTACAACACCGCCGCCGCGATGGGACACGATGACGACGGCCACCAGTCGGTCGCCGATGCGCTGGAACGGATTGCAAAAGTGAAATAAGAACGGTTTAGATAGCTGCTCGATTTGGAGGCTCAAATGCCTAACGAAGATCTGCTCGCGGAACGCCACGAAGGTGTTCTGTACCTCACGATGAACCGACCCGCGAAGCTCAACGCGCTGAGCCCCGCTTTGACGAGCGGTTTGGTCGAGGAGTTGAGTGCCGCCGCCTCGGATCCTGAAATCGGGGTGGTCGTGCTGACCGGCGCGGGACGCGGTTTTTGCGCGGGCGGGGACGTAAGCGCGATGAATGCGAACAACTCGAGCGCGGCCGCGGGTGCGCCACCCCCGACCATCGAGGAAAGCGTCGCGCGGCTGCGTCGCGGCGAGACCGCTAGCCAGCTTCTTCACGAAATGCCGAAGGTCACAATCGCCGCGATCAACGGACCCGCCGCGGGAGCCGGACTAAGCCTCGCGATGGCCTGCGATCTCCGCATCGCCGCCGACAGTGCCCGCTTTGGCACCGCTTTCGCTAAAGTTGGATTCTCCGGCGATTTCGGCGGCACCTATTCGCTCACCCAGTTGGTGGGCCCCGCCAAGGCACGCGAACTCTACTTTTTGGCGGACGTAATCGCTGCCGACGAAGCGCTCAACATCGGGTTAGTCAATCGCGTGGTTCCCGCAGCGACACTTATGGAAGAAGTCAAGTCGATCGCCAATCGGATCGCGAGCGGTCCGCGAATCGCATACGGCTACATGAAGGCCAACCTCAACGCCGCGTTGCCGTCGAGCTTCGCGGCAAACCTCGATCGCGAAGCCCTGGGCCAAACGCTTACCGGCCGCACCCAGGATCACAAGGAAGCCGCACGCGCATTCGTCGAAAAGCGCGAACCCAAGTTCATAGGTCGCTAGACTGCTCCAAACGCGGAGGGTGCGTCGATGGAATTCAAGTACATCCTGTTCGAGAAGGACGGTCCGATCGCCCGAATCACGATCAACAGTCCAAAGACCATGAACGGCTATCACGGTGCGCTGGTCCACGAGATGCTTGACGCGATTGATTCCGCCCGGCAAGACGACACGACCCGTGTTTTGGTCATCGGCGGCACTGGTAAAGCGTTCTGCGCCGGGGGCGACATCAGCGGTAGCAAAGAGAGCGCGTCGCGCTATCGCGGTCATCCGATGGAGCATCTGCTAGAGATGCGCGAAAACTTCCATCAACTGGTGCTTTCGCTACAGCGCTTTGACAAGCCGGTCATCGCCTCGGTCAACGGCGCCGCCGTCGCGGGCGGCCTCACACTGGCGCTGGCTTGCGATTTTCGCATCGCATCCGACCGGGCGCGCCTCGGCGATACGGCGCTTAAGTTTGCGCTGCTTCCCGACGAAGGCGGTGCATGGTTCTTCCCCCGCGCGATGGGCATGGACAAGGCGCTGCGCATGACCCTGCTCGCCGAAGTATACGACGCGCACAAAGCGCATGAATTGGGCCTTGTAACCGAAGTCGTGCCGCATGCCGAACTCGACGCGCGTGTGAACGATCTAGCCCGCCGCCTCGCCGACGGACCGCCGCTGGCGATCAGATGCGCCAAACGCATGATGTACAAGCAGCGCATGATGCCGCTTGACCTAGCACTCGAAGATGCCGCCCTCAACGTTCAGATCACAAACCCCGCCGAAGACGTGCGCGAAGGCATGCGCGCTTTCCGCGAGAAACGCAAGCCCGGCTTCAAAGGCCGCTGACGAAGGCGGCGGCCCAGTTGACTAAGCCGGTAAGCGCTCGTGGACCTGAACCTAACCGGTCGCATCGCGATCATAACCGGCGGATCCAAAGGCATCGGACGGGCGGCTGCGCTTCGTTTCGTCGAAGAGGGAGCGTCGGTTCTGATCTGTGCGCGAAATCGTGACAGCCTGGATGAAACCGTCGGACTCGCGAAACTGGGCGGCGAGGCGCAAATCGACTCGATCGAAGCCGACTTGACCCGGATCGAAGACATTGAGCGCGTGATCGCGCGATGTGTCGCTCGCTTTGGCGGCATCGATATCCTGGTCAACAATGCGGGGTCAGCTCGCACCGGCGACTTCAGTGAGCTTTCCGATCAGGCTTGGCAGGACGATTGGATGCTCAAGTTCTTCGGCTATGTTCGCGCGGCGCGCCAGGCGTTTCCCCATATGCGCGGCCGCAGCGGCGCGGTGGTGGTCAACGTGATCGGCGCGGCCGCGCTTCGTCCCTCCGCCAATTACATGATAGGCGGCGCGATCAACGCCGCGCTCAACAACTTTACCAAGTCGCTGGCGGCCGAAGGTATGCGACATGGCATCCGCGTGACCGGAATCAACCCAGGCCCGATCATGACGGCGCGTTTGATGAGAATGTTCCCCAAAGGTACCGATCCCGACACGCTCAACAAGATCACACCGCTCGGGAGACCGGGCAAGCCGGAAGAGGTAGCGGATCTGATCGCCTTTCTTGCTTCCGATCGCGCCGCGTTCATCCACGCCGCGAACATCACGATCGATGGCGGCTCGAATCCCGGCCTGATGGGTTGATCACGCCGGTTCGTCATAGCACATTCGTGTAGCCCGCCTGCCACTGGCTAGATAGCCAGTCTTCGCTTCGCTGCCTGTCGGTTATAGCTCGATTGAGACGGGCGTTTTCGGCGCGGAGGACTAGCAAAAGCGGCGTCGAGATTTGACGCGCTGACGGTTTAGTTGCTCGGAGGGGCTTGCCCAAATCGCTCGGCAGCTCCGAGGCGGCTTGCATTGGCGCTCGCTCCAGACCGCATCGCGTTGCGGAGGTGCGAGCAAAGTTCCGCAAAGCATGACAGTCGCTTAGCGCTGAGCTGACTCCTTGCCGTCCTTTGCCGAGGGTTAGGGCCCGAGGTGGGCGTGGCGCAGGATTGGCTAAATGGCGGAGGTAATATGGCCGTTTTAGGGGTTGGGCGGTGAGAGATCTCAACGCAATAGATCGCGCGCGATCACCATCCGGTGCACCTCAGACGGTCCCTCTCCGATGCGCCGGATTCGGGCCTCGCGGTACCACCTTTCGAGCGGGAATTCCTTGCTCACTCCATATCCGCCATGAATCTGTACGGCGCGATCGATTACGCGCCCGAGCACCTCGCTTGTGTAGAGCTTTGCGACCGACGCCTCGACTCGAGCGTCTTCATTTCGATCCGCTTTCCAAGCTCCCTCCCAGGTCAGCCACCGTGCCGCCCGGAGTTCCACCTCGGAATCCGCGATCATCCACTGAACCGCCTGGCGCTTTGCTAGCATTTCGCCGAAGGTGCTTCGCACCTTGGCGTGGTTGATCGCCATTTTCAACGCAGCAGCCGCGACTCCAACATTTGCGGCCGAGTACGGGAACCGTAGCCGCATTACGAGATTCAATGCGAGTGACAGCCCCGAACCTTCCGCGCCAATCATGTTGGCCGCAGGAATCGCGCAATCTTCGAACTGTACCTCGTTCGGGATTGCAGCCGTGCGCAGCGTCCGGATTGGGCGTGCAGTGAACCCCGGCGTTCCCGTATCCACGATGAACGCGGTGACACCGGCACGACCCGCTTTTGGATCGGTGCGCGCAAACACGATTCCCCACTGGGCTTCGTGTGCGTGCGAAATGAAAGTCTTGGTGCCGTTGAGGACATAGCTATCGCCGTTGCGCACCGCGTGGCATTGAATCGCGCGCGCTGGATCAGAACCACCAGACGGTTCAGTCACCGCGAAAAAGGTATGCCAGGCGTTCCTTATTGTCGGCACTACGTACTTGCGAATCTGCTCGGGCGATCCGGCGTAGATCGTGGGGGGCGGAGACCGCCCAAAGACTCCCGCGCCCGGATTATAGAGGCCCATGCGGTGCTGTGACATCTCCTCGCCCACCACGCACATCGCGAACGTCCCAAGCCCGCCGCCGCCAAACTCAATCGGTGAGCCCATGCACCACAGTCGCGCGGCCTTGACCTTGTCGGAAATGCGCCGCCAATCATCATCGGGAATTTCGCCTGCGTCAGGATCTATTCGTTGCTCGACGGGAATTATCTCGTCTCGAATTATGTGGTGGACTTGCTCTTGAAGCAGTTTCAGCTCCGGCGAGAGTTGGAATCCAGCGGCTTCTTCCATCGGCTAGCCCTGCAGAAGGTTCAGGACGCGGTCTTAGTCTGGGACGCGGCGCCCGTCGTAAGAAACAAGGAGCAAGCTCGATGGCGCAGGGAGAACATTTGCGCCGTAAGCCGGTAGCTCGTGATCGAACGCTCTAGTGGAGGACCGGCTGACCGGTGTCGTTGTTGTACGTAGAAGCCGGGCCGCCCGCTTGAGATTGCTTGGGGGGCACGTACATCTCCGAAGGCGGCAGACTGCTTGCCGAGGGCGGCGGCTCGGTCACGGGCC
The DNA here is from genome assembly GCA_036494985.1 of Binataceae bacterium (SeqCode). Taxonomy (GTDB): domain Bacteria; phylum Desulfobacterota; class Binatia; order Binatales; family Binataceae; genus DASXNP01. The sequence goes on along the minus strand of DASXNP010000372.1, from coordinate 802 downwards.
TTGGCGGAGGCAACGGCTCGATTCGTTCAATCGGCGGAGCTTGACGCGGAAACACTTCGTCGCCGGAATTGCCGGCGAACACCGGAGCTACCGCGCTCTTGTTCGCGATGAAGTGCATCGGGCGCGCGATGCTCCATTCCAGCGCAAAGCCCACCGGTGCGAGAATGTAGCTGATCAGCTTGAGCGGATGCCCGTCCTCTTCGTCATTGTATTCGTCAGGATCGGCCCGTGTGTCGTTCCAGGTTTGGGCGCGAATGATGGCCGGGGCCGCAAGCATTCCTACCGCGAAGATCACGATGAGAGCCCGCTTCATATGGCCATCACACCTCAGAGCGACCCGAGTGTCAATAAGACCCGGTCAAGCACAGCGATGCTCCGATTAATCCGCTATACTGAAGCCGGATGTCGAACAATAGAACTTTCCCATGCGGAAGGCGTCGCATCGCAGACCGCAGTTGGGTTGGCGAGACTTGGCCGTGATCAGGGCGTCGGCCGTGCGCCAATCACTGAGCAGATTCGGGATCGTGGCACTCGCGACCGCCACCTTTGGATGGTCCTTTGTTGCCGCGACCGCGCGTGCGCAGAACATTCAGGGAAGGATCGCGTCGGTCGGCACCGATGAAAACATCTACTTTTGCGAAGGGTCCTGCACAAAGCCTGTTTGTGTCACTTGCCAGGCCAATGGAGTCGAAGTAAGACGCAACGCGCCGGTCCACGCCGAACTGATCAATGTGTCAGCGCAGCCCGTTGAAGCTGCGCAGCCGCAGGCGGCTGCGAATCACGGCTGGGTTCAGGCTCAATC
>DASXNP010000371.1:0-5884 GCA_036494985.1 Binataceae bacterium (SeqCode) | reverse complement strand
CTGGCCAAGGTCAAGGCATCTTACCCGGCCACGCAGGTGGTGATGCTCACCGCCCACGGCACGATCGAGAGCGCGGTGAAGGCGATGCAAAACGGGGCCTTCTACTATCTGACCAAGCCGACCGATCGCGAGACCCTCGTGATGACGGTCACCAAGGCTGCCGAGCTCGGTAACCTCAAGCAGGAGAATCAGCTCCTGCGCCGCCGACTTGAAGGCAAGTTTCAAATCGAAGGGATGGTCGGTCAGGACGCAACCATACAGGACGTTATAAAAATTGTTAGAAAGGTAGCGCCGTCGAGTTCGACCGTGCTGATTCAGGGCGAAAGCGGCACCGGCAAGGAGATGATCGCCCGCTCGATCCATGGGCTGTCGCCGCGCGCGCTGCGCCAATTTGTTGCGATCAACTGCTCGGCGATACCGGACAACCTCATCGAGAACGAACTGTTCGGCCATGAGCGCGGCGCCTTCACGGGCGCTACTGAACGCAAAGTCGGGCTGATCGAGACCGCCGACAAGTCGACGCTTTTCCTCGACGAAATCGCCGACCTCGGGATTGGTTTGCAGGCCAAGCTGCTGCGCGTGCTGCAAGAGAAGGAGCTGCGCCGGGTCGGCAGCAACGAAACGATTCACGTCGATGCGCGGCTGGTAGCGGCAACCAACCGCAATCTGGAAGAAGAAGTCGCCGAAGGCCGCTTCCGCGAAGATCTCTTCTACCGCGTCAACGTCGTGACGATCACTTTGCCCTCTTTGCGCCAGCGTCGGTCGGACATCCCGACGCTCGCCAACCATTTCCTCGCCAAATACAGCCATCTCGGCGACGGACGGGTCAGGGAAATCGGACGCGAGGCGATGGAGGTGCTGATCGACTACGCGTGGCCGGGCAATATCCGCCAGCTCGAGTCCGCGATCGAGCGCGCGATCCTCCTTTGCGACGGCGAAGTGGTAACGCCGCGCGACCTCCCTGCCGAAGTGCTCTCGCGCAGGCCGCTTAAGGGGACAAACGACAAAGCCCGCAATGAGAAGTTTGAAATTCCGCCCGAGGGGCTGAACTTTGAACACTTTGAGCGCGACCTGATCATGCAGGCGATGGATCGAACCGACTGGGTAATCGCGAAAGCGGCCAAGATGCTCGGCATGAGCTACCGCACGCTTCAATACAGACTAGAGAAGTTTGGCATCAAGAACCCGAAGGAGCCGGCCGAAACCGGTTCGTGAATCGAATCTCGGCGCCGGCGCGGGTTCGATTGCCGATCGCATCGCGGCGCTTTTTTGGCCGTCGTTGGAGTCGACGCTCGAGGCTCAAGGGTTCGCGATCACACCGCAGCTTCTCTCGCCAAGCGAATGCGAGCGACTGGTTGCGCTCTACAATGATGACCGGCACTTTCGCAAACGCATCGTCATGGGTCCGTTACGATTCGGCGAAGGCGAATACAAGTACTTCGAGGCGCCGCTGCCCGGGCTGGTCGGCGAACTCCGAGACTCGCTGTACCCCCGTCTCGCGCCTGTAGCGAATCGATGGGCGCTTGCAATGCGCCAAAACTCGTCATTTCCCCCCGCGCTCGGGGACTTCCTGGAGCGATGTGCGGCCGCCGGGCAGATCAAACCGACGCCGCTTCTGTTGCGCTACGGGCCTGGCGGGTACAACTGCTTGCATCAGGATCTGTACGGTGAAATCGCGTTTCCAATTCAGGCGACCATCGTTTTGAGCCGGCGCGGTATCGACTATGACGGCGGTGACTTTCTCCTGGTCGAGCAGCGACCCCGCGCTCAATCACGCGGACACGCGATCGACCTTGAACAGGGATGCGCGATCCTTTTTGCGAATGCACATCGTCCGGTCGCCAGCGCACGCGGATTCTACCGCGTAAACATGCGCCACGGCGTCAGTACCATCTGCTGCGGGCAGCGCTTGAGTCTGGGCATTATTTTCCACAACGCAAAGTGAGTTGTGATCAATCGATCAATGCCCGCGTCGGCAGGTAAACCCAGCATCGGCGCGCGCCCGCAGCGGAATCGGCGACCTCGACGACTGCGCGAGTGTAAAGGGTCGGGGCGTCCTCGTAGCGATCCAGCCGCTCGAAATCGTCGCCCCCGAGAGCGGAAATCACCGCACCGATCACTTGCGAGTCCGGTTTCGCCACAATGTAGAAATATCGTGCCCAGCGGCGCTCGTAGCCGGGCAGGACTGCTTCGTGAATCGATGGGTCGCGGCCCAGGATTCGAATGCGCATCGCGCGATCGAGCAAGCTGCCGTATACGAAAAGAGAGTCGATAGCTAAAGCGCCCATCGAGGATGCGCAGTTGCCGCAATACGGTCGATATGTTAGCACCTGAGACGACGCGCGAAATGGAGCTTCAAGGATGTTAAGAGTGCTCAGAGCGAAGTTGACCAGCAGCCGTTGGCTGGCGTTTGTGACCGGGCTTGCTTTGGTGGGGTGCTCAAGCGGCAGCGGAACCATTGAGACGGGCATGACCCCCGATCAAACGGTCACGGCGCTCGGCCATCCTGACCTCACGGATTCAGTCCCCGACCCCGCTCACAGCGGCGGCACTGTACTACGCTACACCTGGGTCGGAGCGGGCAAAGCGGCGACGTTTTCGCCCGACAGTCGGGTAGCTAAAATAGACGAGGTGCAACCCAACTCCGCACCGGGCCAGCAGGCCGCGGCGAGCCAAGCTTCCGCACCCTTCGACCCAATCAGCACGCCCGTAAGCTACGCGTTCTATCCGATCCGCGCCATGTTCATATATCTTGGCGCTGGCCTCAATTGTGCGGTCGGGGCGCCGTGCATCAAACCGGCGTTGCCTCCGGTCGCATCCGGGGGTTAAGGGTTCGAAAATCGAGTTCCTTTCTTAACCACAGTCGCCATCGCGTCCCGCGGAAGTTCGAGCGGCCGCCACAATACTGCAACAACCGATTTTTAAATCTCCGGGAAGGCTAATTGCTAATGAAGCGGGGCGCCTTCTCGCGTGCCGCGCTCGCGGTTGACGCTTAGCGTCGCTTGCACCATCGCCAGCGGATTCGCAAAACGCAGGATGTTATGCTTGTCGAGCGTCTGGAATCCCCATTCGAATGCCCGCGACACGATCGCCTTGAGCATCTCGCCCTCCATCACCATGGCCTGCACCCAAATTTTGTCGCCGGCGGTGGTTTCCGCAAACGGCCACAGGATCGGCTCGTCAACGGGCTTGCACAAGCCCTTGTAGTAGGTAGTGAGATCCCAGGGTTTGCTGATCGGATATACCACCAGCGCTTCGGCCTGAAATAAACCCAGCAGCATCGCACAGCCCAGCCGCGAGCACAGGCCCACGCCCCTGGATGCCGACCACATCTCGCCGGCCTCGAAAACCGCCGATGGGTTGTAGCGGGTTAGGTCGGGTTTGGGATAACTCTGCGCGAACTCGTCGAGCGCATGAATGGCGAAACCGCCCACAATCTTGTCGGGCTCTGAGCTCCGTTCGTCGAAAACTCCGTACAATCTGCCAAAGGCCAGATGCAGCTGCCCTACCCGCGATCGTGCTTTTTCGCGAAATCCGACTCCCGAGCTGGCGCGTGCCTGTACCAGACCACACTCAAAGAGCCGACGTTCGGCCGGCGACGACATCAATCGGATCTCCATAAGGACACCATCCTAGGTATTCAAATCTAACCCAAACCAGGTCCCATTAAAGGCTCAATCTGGATCAGATTGAGCAAAACTCTAGCAAACTTCGCCTGTAGCTTCGCACCCGAGAAGAGAGCTCGTCCGCACCGAAGCCAATCGGGATTAGTCGGTGAAATCGACCCTAATTAGGCCTTCCTCGCCTCCGGTGTTCGACTTCACTAGGTGTACTTGGTTTGCCTAAGCCGTCTTCTTACCCTGACACCATCTGACCGTTGACACAACCCCTTCTGTTGGTAGAAGAGAGCCGATTATCAGCTATAACCTGTTTTCAACGTGTCAACCAACCTATTTCACTGCTCTTACATCTTATAAGTGGAAATAGAGGTCGAGTAACTCCTTACGTTGTCTGCGGCAAATAAGCTGCCCTTGGGTTCACCACGCTGTTGGGGTCGTACCATCACCGCCCTCTCGCCGACGGAACCCCGATTCCGTTAAGAAACTGCGTCCGCGCTTCCATCGGATCCTTCGCTACCGCTTGGTTGTAGGCAGCCATCAAAGTGCGTGCATCTTCACTGCACATCACCTCGCGCATTTCCGCTCGCTCGATAAACAGGGCCGCTTCGAGGTCGCGATCCGCGCCCAGATAGACCGCGCGCTTGATAGCCGCAATCGAGCGCGGCGGCCGTTTGGCAAGCGTCCGCGCCCAGTCCATGGCATACGAGACCAGGGTCTCGGGCGGGAGTACCCGGTTCACCATTCCCATCCGCTCGGCTTCGCGCGGGTGATAGACCTTGCCGAAGAGCATCACTTCGAGCGCGCGGCCCCGCCCGATAAGCCGCGGCAAGCGCTGCGTGCCGCCTCCGCCGGGTAGTATTCCAAGGGTGGCTTCGGGCAGACCGATCTGGAAGGGGCCGTCGGCGGCCAGGCGAAAATCACAGGCCAGCGCCAATTCATATCCGCCGCCCATGCAGTCCCCGTTGATCGCGGCGATGACAGCTTTCGGCATCAACATGATCCGGTTGAGGAGCCGATGGAATCCAGCTTCGAGCTCCGGAAACACTCGCGCGCACTGCCCCGGATCCGCCGCAGCCGCGGCCAATTCGTCGACGCTGTAATGGGTAATGAACTTGCCCTCGATGCCACCCGTCAGGATCAAGGCACGGATGTTCTCGTCGGACTCCGCCTTTGCGACCAGCACCGTTAGTTCCTGGGTCATCTCCGCCGTCATGTAGTTCATCGGTGGATTGGTCATCGTCCAGACCGTCACGTGATCGTGCGCTTGCGCTTGGAAGTATTTCATCGGCGTACTCTCCTCGATCACCCGGCCGACTACCGGTCCGTTAGCCGGATGTCAAGCGCCGGCACGACCAACTAACGACATGGCCAAACCGCGGGCGCACTACGGTGGGTTGCAGGCTGCAATCGCGTCGGACTAGGTTTACCAGACGGAGTCGCCTGCAAATGAAAATGGATTTGGATTTGAAGGCCGGTTTTCTGCAAAGCCTCAAGCGCGAGGTTCTGGCGTCGTTAAACGCGGAGGAGAGAGCGGTGATTGAGGTTTCGACCGGAGAGATGGGCAACAAGCCGGACGCGGTCAAGCTTGGATGGCTTAAGATGCGCACCAAGCAAAATTGGACCAAGCAGCGCTATACGGCCGCGCTAAATCGCACGATCAAGACGCTGCGCGAAGCGGTTGCAAGCCAGGCCGGAAGAGATCGCGGCGGCGGCGAGGATCTCTAAGCGGGCAAAGGCTCTTTCGCGCCGCGAGAGCGCTAGCGTTCGATTCGGGCGATTCGCCGCTTCCCTACTTCGAGCAGCGAATGTTGGCCTGGAATGAAACGGAAGTTCACGTCTGAAACGATTTCTCCGTCGACTCTGATCGCACCTTGCCCGATCAGACGGCGGGCTTCGCTGGTCGACGAGGTGAACCGAAGTTGCTTTACCAGTTCGCAAATCCACAGATCACGATCCACCCTAAACACCGGGACTTCGGCCGGCGTTTCGCGGCGCTGGAATCTGGTCTCGAAATAGGCGCGGGCGCGCTCCGCTGCTTCGCCGCCGTGATACTCAGCCACTATGGTTGACGCGAGGCGCTTCTTCGCCGCCATCGGATGGACGGTCCCCGACGCGATTGCCGCTATCTCGTCCGGCGCGACCTCGGTTAACAAATTGTAGTATCGAATCATCATTGAGTCAGAAAGTGACATTAGCTTGCCGAACATCTCTCCAGCTGAATCGGTCAGCCCAACGTAGTTGCCGTAGCTCTTGGACATCTTGCG
>DASXNP010000370.1:0-5577 GCA_036494985.1 Binataceae bacterium (SeqCode) | reverse complement strand
TCAGGACTTCACCGTTTTCGGCGGTAGTCTCTCGGGCGCTTACGCGGAGAAAGTCTGCAAGGTAATGGATCTCGCGATGAAGGTTGGCTGCCCGATGATCGGGCTCAACGACGGGGCGGGCGCGCGCATTCAAGAAGGCGTCGTCTCGTTAGCCGGGTACGGCGAAATTTTCACGCGCAACGTGCTCTCCTCCGGGGTGATTCCCCAGATCTCAGCCATCATGGGGCCGTGCGCGGGCGGTGCGGTCTATTCACCCGCGATTACCGACTTCATCATCATGGTCCGCGGAACCTCCTACATGTTCGTCACCGGTCCCGACGTGATCAAATCGGTCACCAACGAGGCCGTCACGATGGAGGAGTTAGGCGGGGCAGACACGCATTCGATGAAATCCGGCGTCTGTCATCATGAGGAGCCTGATGATCAGTCGGCCTTGCTCACCATTCGCGAGATGCTTTCCTACATGCCCTCCAATAATCTCGAGGATCCCCCCCTCAAGCCCACCTCGGACAGTTCCGATCGACGCGACGAGGAACTCGATTCGATTGTTCCTGAAAATCCCAGCAAGCCCTATGACATTCGCGACGTGATCCGCCGCGTGGTTGACGAGGCGCATTTTTTTGAATTGCAACGCGACTACGGCCAGAATATCGTCATCGGCTTTGCGCGCCTCGATGGCCGCTCGGTTGGCATCGTCGGCAACCAACCGGCCTATCTCGCCGGCGCGCTTGACATCGAGGCATCGATCAAGGGCGCGCGCTTCGTGCGCTTCTGCGATTGCTTCAATATCCCGCTGCTCACCTTTGTCGACGTTCCCGGCTTTCTGCCCGGCACCGCGCAGGAATACGGCGGCCTCATCAAGCATGGCGCGAAACTCCTCTACGCGTTCGTCGAAGCCACCGTACCGAAGGTGACCGTGATCACGCGCAAAGCTTACGGCGGCGCTTACGACGTGATGTCGTCGAAGCACGTGCGCGGCGACATGAACTTCGCCTATCCATCATCCGAGATCGCCGTGATGGGACCCGACGGCGCGGTTAACATCATTTTTCGCAATGAAATTCTCAGCGCCGACGATCCGGCGGTCGAAAGGAAGCGTCTCGAAGCGGAATACCGCGAAAAATTCGCCAATCCTTTTAAGGCCGCGGAACTGGGCTACATCGATGAAGTAATCATGCCGCGCGACAGCCGTCCGCGCCTGATCCAGGCGCTCAAGATGCTCGAAAACAAGCGCGAAAAAAATCCCCCGCGCAAGCACGGCAACATTCCGCTTTAAGCGCCCTCAGCAAATGTTCAAGCGCATCCTGATAGCCAATCGAGGTGAGATCGCGGTTCGAGTGATTCGCGCCTGCCGCGAAATGGGCATCGAAACCGTTGCGATCTTTTCCGACGCCGACCGCACCGCGCTTCACGTGCGCCAGGCCGACTATGCGGTTCAGGTCGGACCCCCGGCCGCCGCCGAAAGCTACCTCAAGACCGAACGCATAATTGAAGCGGCCAAGTCCACCGGCGCTGAAGCGATCCATCCCGGCTACGGGTTCTTCTCCGAGAACGCCAAATTCGCTCAAGCGGTGGCGGATGCCGGAATCGTTTTCATCGGCCCGCGCCCCGATTCGATAGCGAAGATGGGCGACAAAGTCGAGGCTCGCAAGCTGATGAGCGCCGCCGGCGTCCCGACTGTCCCCGGCTCCCCCGGCACGCTCGAAACCGAAGCCGAAGTACGCCAGCTCGCCGGTCAGATCGGTTTTCCAATCATGCTCAAAGCAGCCGCCGGGGGCGGCGGCAAGGGAATGCGCCTCATCGAGGGTGACAAAGATCTCGCCGCTGCGGTGCGCACGGTTGCCAGCGAAGCCACGGCCTCGTTCGGCGACGGCCGCTTCTACGTCGAGAAGTTCGTCAATCGGCCACGCCATATCGAGTTTCAAGTCTTCGCCGATCAGCGGGGCAACACCGTCCATCTGTTCGAGCGTGAATGCTCGATTCAGCGCCGCCATCAGAAGGTGGTCGAGGAATCGCCCTCGCCCTTCGTTACTCCCAAGATGCGCAAGCAGATGGGCGACATAGCCGTGCGTGCCGCGAAGGCCGTCGACTACGTCGGCGCCGGCACCATCGAGTTTCTGGCGGACTCTGACAGAAATTTCTACTTTTTGGAGATGAACACCCGAATCCAGGTCGAGCATCCGGTGACCGAACTAGTCACCGGGGTCGATCTGGTCCGTCTCCAAATTGAAGTCGCCGCAGGAAATCCGCTGCCGTTTAAGCAAAGCGACCTCAAACAGAACGGTTGGGCCCTCGAATGCCGAATCTATGCCGAGGATTCCAGCAACGGCTTTGTGCCAGCTGCCGGACGTATCGAAACGCTGCGCCTGCCCGGCGGACCCGGCATCCGCAACGATTCGGGAGTTTACGCCGGTTCCGAAGTCTCGGTCTTCTACGATCCGATGATCTCCAAGCTGGTCGCATGGGGGCGCACGCGTCTGGAAGCGATCGAGCGCATGCGGCGCGCGCTCGGCGAGTTCACGATTGCGGGCGATCTGTCGACCAATCTCGATTTCCACCGCTGGATCATGCAGCATCCGCGCTTCATCGCCGGCGATTTCGACACCAGCTTCATCAATCAGGAATTCAATCCAACTCTGCTCGCCGCCAAAAGCGATCCCGAGCGTCTTGCCGCGGTGCTCGTCGCAGCCGCCCAAGCCCAATCGCCGGCCAACCAAACAAGGGCCCGGTCGCAGGCCGGAGGCGCAGCGAGCCTCTCGCCGTGGAAAGCCTTCGGCCGCCTCGAATCTCTCAGAAGGTAGCTCTCCTTGCCCAGGCACTACACCGCGACGGTTGACGGCGCGGATCACGAAGTCGAGATCGAAGAGCTCAACGGCCACACCTATCGCGTAAGTTTCGCCGGCAAAGCGTTCCAAGTCGATACGCGCAGGGTCGGCGATTCCTGCTTCTCAATTTTTGTCGGCAGCCGTTCTTTCGATCTCGAAGTTTCACGCGACGACGATCAGCTCATCGTCGCATCGCGTCGCGGCGCGTCGCGTGTCACATTAGTCGACAAACGGGCGCGGCCGGCTTCCGCGGGCCGCAGCCCGCAGGTCGGCCGCGCCGAGCTCAAGGCGATGATGCCCGGCCGTGTCGTTGCCGTGCTGGTCGCGGTCGGCGACGAGGTGAAGGCCGATCAGGGAGTGCTGGTCGTCGAAGCGATGAAGATGGAAAATGAGATCAAGGCGCCCAAGGCCGGCAGAGTCATCGAACTCAAGGCCACCGTTGGACAAACTGTAGAGAAGGGCGCGCTGCTGCTCGTAATCGAATAAGGAGCTGATTACAGTCCGATGGCCGCCAACGAAAACGGCAAATCCTCTTTCGATCTCGCCGTAGTGCGCAAGAACTGGGAAGAGGGCACCCTGGAGCGCGCGCTCAAGCGGGGTAAGGAGCGCCGCGAGAATTTCTCGACCAGTTCCGGCATCGAAATCAAGCGCGTCTATGACCCCGCCGACCTTGACGGCTTCGACTACGCAAGCGAACTCGGCTATCCGGGTGATTATCCCTTTACGCGCGGCGTGCAGCCCACGATGTACCGCGGCCGGCTGTGGACGATGCGGCAGTATGCGGGCTTCGGCACCGCCGAGGAATCCAACCGTCGCTATCGATATCTGCTCGATCAGGGACAAACCGGATTGTCCGTCGCCTTCGATCTGCCGACCCAGATGGGCCGCGATTCCGATCATCCGCTGGCGCGCGGCGAAGTCGGTCGGGTGGGCGTCGCGATAAGTTCACTGGCCGACATGGAGATTCTGCTCGACGGCCTGCCGCTCGACAAAATTTCCACCTCGATGACGATCAACGCGACCGCGTCGATCCTGCTCGCACTCTACCTGGTGGTGGCGCAACAGCAGAAGGTGCCTTGGGACCAGGTAAACGGCACAATTCAGAACGACATCCTCAAGGAGTACGTGGCACGCGGCACATACATCTATCCGCCCCGCGGCTCGATGCGGCTCATCACCGACATCTTCGCTTTTGCCGCGAAGGAGGTACCCAACTGGAATACGATTTCGATTTCCGGATACCACATTCGCGAAGCGGGCTCGACCGCCGCTCAGGAACTCGCTTTTACGATCGCCGACGGGATCGCTTACGTCGAAGCTGCAATCAAGGCGGGTCTTCAGGTCGATGCGTTTGCGTCGCGGCTATCGTTCTTCTTCAACGTGCACAACAACTTCTTTGAAGAGATCGCCAAGTTTCGCGCGGCCCGCAGGATGTGGGCGCGGATTATGAAGGATCGGTTCGGCGCAAAGGACGAGCGCTCGATGATGGTCCGGTTCCATGCGCAGACCGCGGGCGCGACGCTTACCGCTCAGCAGGTCGATAACAACGTGGTGCGCGTTACGCTGCAGGCACTCGCCGCCGTGCTCGGGGGAACCCAATCGTTGCACACCAATTCGCGCGATGAAGCGTTGGCGCTGCCCACCGAATCCTCCGCGCTGCTTGCGCTGCGCACCCAGCAGATCATCGGCCATGAGTCGGGTGTCACTGAAACCGTCGATCCGCTCGCAGGCTCCTATTTCGTGGAGAGCCTGACCGACGAAATCGAAAAGCGCGCTCTCGAATATCTCTCTAGGATCGACGATCTGGGCGGTGCGGTGGTCGCCATTGAACGCGGTTACATGCAGCGCGAAATTCAAAACGCGGCCTTTATCTATCAGCGCGAAATCGAAAAGAAGGAACGCATCATCGTCGGCGTCAATGAGTTCACTTTGGGTGGCGAGGCACCCACCGACATTCTCAAGGTCAAGCCCGAACTGGAAGCGAAGCAGCGCGCTTCGCTCGCCAAGGTGCGCGCCGAGCGCAACGCAAAGGCCGCCACCGCGGCGATCGGCCGGGTTGAATCAACCGCTCGCGACGGCGGCAACTTGATGCCCCCGATAGTCGCAGCGATCCGCGCCTACGCTACGCTCGGCGAAATCTCGGATGCGATGCGCCGGGTGTTCGGCGAATACCATCCAAGTGGCGAAGCTTGAGCGGCGCGTGCCTTGGACAGAAATTTCATCCCAATTTCTTCATAAAGCTTGCACTGGACTAGCCAGATTCTGCACGATATCAGGGTCGAAAACTTTCCCTCGATTCGGAGACGTAGATGGGGCCGATAGCCAAAGGTATTTTTCTGACAAAGGGCGTCGGGAAGCACCGCGAGAAGCTGACCTCCTTCGAGCTCGCGCTACGCGACGCGCGAATCGAGAAGTTCAACCTGGTCCGCGTCAGCTCGATCTTCCCGCCCAACTGCCGGGTGATCTCGGTTCAGGAAGGCTTGAAGTACTTAAGCCCCGGTCAGGTCGTGTACGCGGTTGCATATGATAACGCGACGAACGAACCCCACCGTCTGGTCGCGGCTTCGGTCGGCCTCGCGATTCCCGCTAACAAGGAGCAGTACGGCTATCTCTCCGAGCACAAGAGTTTCGGCGAAACGGATCAGAAAGCGGGTGACTACGCCGAGGATCTGGCCGCGACGATGCTCGCAACGATTCTCGGCGTCGATTTCGATCCCAACGTCAGCTACGACGAGCGCAAGGACATCTGGAA
>DASXNP010000369.1:0-6565 GCA_036494985.1 Binataceae bacterium (SeqCode) | reverse complement strand
CCGCGTAGAGCGCGGTGTGTCCTCCGGAAACCACCAACGCGAGGTACGGCATCTCAACTCGATGTTCCAGTAGGGGCGCCAGCAGATGACCTTCGAGATGATTTACGCCGACCATCGCAACGCCGCTTCGATGCGCGAGGCCCTTGGCGCACATCAGCCCGACCAGCAGCGAACCCACCAGCCCGGGGCCGCGTGTGACCGCGATCCCCTCAATGTCGGTGAACTTGCAGCCGGCGGTTTCCAACGCGCGTTCGATCACCGGCATGATCGTGACCAGGTGACTGCGCGAAGCGAGTTCCGGAACCACTCCACCGTGGGCACGGTGAACGTCGTCCTGATTCGCGACCACGTTCGCTTGCACCCGTACGCTTCCCGGCGCGTCGGTTTCGATGACGGCGGCCGCCGCGTCATCGCACGACGATTCGATTCCCAGTACCAGCATAATTTTAGGGGCCAGCCCCACTCTCAGGGGATGAGCATGGCATCCGCTGCAACGGGGTGGCAATGCGCCGCTTCAGATCCGGTCGCTTGGCGAAAGCTAGTGGTTTGGATCGGGCGCAGCGGCTGGAGGATTAGCCGCCGGCGCGGCGGACGGCGGCGCAACCTCGGGCGGCCCGGGGACCGCCCCTCCCGGTGGCGATACTACCAAAGGCGTGCCCGACCCGGACGGCTGCGGCAGCGACGCCTGCACTCGTGAAAATCCTGCTGCGGCCATCAGGTTGCCCGGTGCGAAATCGAGCGCCTGCTTGTAGGCCGCGGCTGCCTCGGCGTCGCGTCCGGCGAATTCGTAGCTGGCGCCCTTGTAACCGATGGTCTCGCTCACCCATGCAGGGTCTTTAAGGAAGCCGTTCTCGGCCCGCGAGAAGAACACCGCGGCCTGAGCGTAGTCCTTTTTTACAAAATTGGCCTGGCCCAGATAGAAGTAAGCGTAGGGATTGGTGGGGTCGATTGAAATCGCCTTCGCCATAATTCTGATTGCCGCGTCGGCTTTGCCCGCCTTCAGCTCTGCGCGGGCTTGTTCGACGACTCTTAGCGATGCGGCCCGCGCCGGCTGGGCTGAGGCGATGACTGAATCGAGCGGTCCGTCGCTGATTTGGCCTTGTGGCGCAACGCTTCCTACTTCAAGCGCAGGAGGAACTTCGGTTGGCGACGGCTCCGGCGTGATCAGAGTCTGCTCGGTCGGAGAACTGGAAACATCTGCGGAGGGCGATCCAGCTAAGGATGGCATCGAGGTTGCGGCGGGGGTTACGTTTTCCTCCATAAGACTTGCGGTCGGATGGGTGGACAGTTGCCGTTCGGAAACGATCGATTGTTCCCCGGCCCCGGGCGCGGCGGGGCCGACTTCGCCGGCTAGAGGCAAGGGCGCGAGCTTCTGCACGGTAGGCGCACAGGCTCCAGCCAAGGCTCCCAGGCAAAGGCCGATCGCGGTCGGAATCGGCCAGCCGAATCGCGAGCCGGCAGCCATCAATCGTTGGGATCGCCGGGGTCTTGCGCGCCCGAGTCGGGTACTGCGGCTTCCAAACTGGCAGCGGGCGCGGCTGCCGTGGGGCTGGCCGCCGGCGCGCTGGTCGGTTTGTCCACTTTCGCAACCGCGACAGCCGGCGGGGGCAGGAATTCAGATCGAGGCCGACTGGCGGTTGCGGCTTTCATGAAGTTCACCCACATCGGCAGTGCGGCCTGAGCGCCGGTTAGGCCGATTACTTCTTTTTTGTCGAAGCCGGTCCACACCACGGCAAGCAAGTCGGGAGTAAACCCGGCGAACCAGGCATCCTTCTCCTCGTTGGTCGTGCCGGTCTTGCCCGCCGCAGGCCGCGTAAAGCCCAGCCGCCGGGCTCCGGCGCCAGTCCCGTGATTGATCACGTACTGCAGCATCGCGTCGATCTCGTATGCCACGTCGGGCGCCAGCACCTGTTCGGCCTTCAATTGATGGCCCTCGATCACCTTGCCATCTTTGTCTACGACCTCGCTCACCGCGAATGGTTCCACTTCAAAACCTTCGTTGGCCAGGATCGCATAGGCCCTTGCGATCTCGATCGGGGCTACCTCAACACCGCCCAGAACAATCGAAGGGTAGTCCGGAAGGTCCTCGAACCCGAGCTTGCTCGCCATCGCGCGAACCCTCTCCAGCCCCACGGCGTAAGCGAGCCGCGAGGTGGCCGCGTTGAGCGATTCGCCGAGCGCGAACATCAAGGGTACCTGCCCGAAATATCGTTTCTTGTAGTTGGCCGGTGTCCAGCTTAGGTTGTCGCCGTACACCCACGTAAACGGTGCATCCTCGACGGGTGTCGTAGGCGAATACCCCGCATCGAGGGCCGCCAGATAAGTGATCGGCTTGAACACCGACCCGGGTTGGCGCTTGGATTGGGTTACGCGATTGAACTGGCTGTGGCGGTAATCGCGGCCGCCTACCATCGCCCTGATCTTGCCGGTCTGCGGTTCCAAGGCGACCAGACAGGCTTGCAGATTGTCGTCTTCCTCCTTGCGGCGCAGACTGGCGTGCTTGGCCTCGAGATCGGTAAGACCCTTCTCGATCGCGATGGCGGCCAATCCGTTGGCGTGAACATCCAGCGTGGTGAAGATCCTCAATCCTTCGCCAGTCAGGACCTCCGGAGGATACCGCGCGGCCAGTTCGCGGCGAACGTAGTCATTGAAGTACGGCGCGTCGTTGCTCTCGGTGAACACTTCGCGGGCCTGCATCGGCTGGGTAGCGGCTTCGTCGTATGCAGGCTTGCTGATATAGCCCTCGCCGAGCATCGCGAGCAGAACCTCGTTGCGTCGAGCACGGGCCAGGTCAGGGTGCTTGAGAGGGTTGAAACGGTTGGGCGAGCTGATCATACCCGCAATCGTCGCCATCTCCCCGATCGTCAAGTCGGCGAGATCCTTGGAGAAGTAATATTGCGAGGCCTCCCAAACTCCGTAGATCCCTTCCTGTCCGCGCTGACCGAGATAAATGTCGTTTAGGTAGTTCTCGAGGATTTCGTCCTTGGTGAACTTCCGCTCGGCAATATAGGCCATCAGCGCCTCGGTCGCCTTGCGATGCCAATCGCGCTGCGAGGTCAAGAAGAAATTCTTCATCAATTGCTGGGTCAAGGTTGATCCCCCTTGACGCAGGCGTCCGGAAGTCATGTCGACCCAGCCCGCTTTGATTATCCGGACTAAGTCGACTCCGTGGTGCTGGTAGAAGCGATGGTCTTCGGCAGCGAGCACTGCATCAACCAGCGCCGGGGGAATGTCTGCAAGCGGCACCAAGCGGCGCTGCGCCCAGTTTCCTTCGTAGATTCCACTTATCAGCTCTGGTTCAAGCTCGATTGAATAGAGCGGCTTCTGGGTTACACCGTCGCCCATGAGCACAATCTTCTGGTCGGCCGAATCGAAGCGGACTTCGACCAGTTCACCGCCAAAGTGGTTGTACGGATAGGCGAAGCTGTGAAGAAAAATCGCCAGGCGACCATGATCCTCGTCGTAGCTGTATTCGCCCCGGGTGGTGACCTTGTCCACGCGATGGTAGTTAAGCCGCGCAAGCCGATCGAAGAAGCCGAGATCCTTTAAGCTTTGCCCGGGGTAGATCGTCACGGTATCGGAGTAAACGCGCGAGGGTAAGTTCCATCGCTTGCCGGAAAATCGGGTTGTCAGCTGGTCTTCGAGCGATCTGTAGTAGCTGTAAAACGCGTAGAGGGCGGGCGGGACCACGAACAGCGACAGTACTAAAACGCTCAGCAGGCCGATCTTGATGACTTTCCCGATTCGCATCGCGTAGGGCAGGCAGCGGTCTGGGCAGCGAGCGCGCTAACCTTTCAAATTAAGCGGCACATAGATCGTGCCGCGGTCGCGCTTGACTAGCAACAAGACCGCGCCGCTGCCGGCCCGCTTGATCGCGTTTTCATACGAATCAACGTTTTTAACGCTGTTTCGGTTTACCTCGAGGATCAGATCCCCTCGGCGCAAACCGGCGCGCTCCGCAGCGCTTTGACTTGTGATGTCGGAAATGACTACTCCGCTGCTGTCGCCCAACTTGAGTTCGGCGGCTAGTTCAGGAGTTAGGTCTTCGACATAGGCTCCAACCGGCGATGGCCTGCCTATGAGGGTTTGGTTTTCCTTCGCCGCAGCCTGCCGGTAAGCATCCTCGCGCGTGGGCGCGATGGTGGCGACCATCTCAAGTGGTTTCCCCTTGCGCAGAATCTTAAGCTTGACCGTTTGTCCGATGGGAGTGTGCCCAACAACTAGCGGCAGTTCCATCGAATCGTTAATCGGCCGGCTGTTGAATGACACGATAATGTCTTGCGCGTGCACGCCGGCAAGTTGCGCCGGAGCACTTGGCACCACTTCAGCAACCAGCGCCCCCTGAAGGTCCGCCATCTGGTTGGAATCGGCTGCCTCCTGCGTGACTCGGGTCACTTTCACTCCGAGCCATCCGCGTACCACCTTGCCCGAGCTTTTGAGCTGGTCGATCTCCTCTTTGACGAGGTTCACCGGAATCGCGAAGCCGATTCCCATACTCGCTCCGGTGTGCGTGTAGATCGCGGAATTCACTCCGATCACTTCGCCGCGCAGATTGATCAAAGGCCCGCCTGAGTTGCCCGGATTTATCGACGCGTCGGTTTGGATGAAATCGTCGTAGTTGTCGGGAATGAAACGCCCTTTGGCGCTTACGATGCCGGCGGTAACCGAATGGTCGAATCCAAACGGATTTCCGATCGCCATCACCCATTCGCCCACGCGCACTTCGTCTGAGTTCCCCAGCGGCGCTGTCGGTAGTGGATGGAGCGGTTCGATCTTCACCAGTGCGATGTCGGTTTTGCGATCGCTGCCGATCAACTTGCCTTTGAAAACATGCCCGTCCTTAGTAGTCACGACGATCTCGTGCGCATCGTTTACCACGTGCTCGTTGGTCAATAGGTAGCCGGCGGGATTGATCACGAATCCCGAGCCCAGGCTCTTCGCGTCGCGATCGGGCTTATCAATTTGACCGCCGCCGCCTAGCAAGTCTCTTTCGACCGCCAGGTTTTGGCTGGTGGAGATGTTGACGACCGCCGGACCGAGTTTCTCGGCAAGATCGGCAAAATCCGGCAGCGTCCGCGCCTGATGTAAAGCCCCGCTTGGCGGGGACTCGCTCCAGAGGTGTTGGGCGGTGGCGCGTGAAGCCGGACCCAGCAGCATCCACAAGGCGCACGCGGTCGATACGATCGTGCGAGAGGGACTTGAGCGCAGCAACATCTACCAAGGCCGCGGGCCGAATCAGCGCGGGGTAGCCCGGGCCACCTCAACGTACTTCATACGCAGATCGAACAGAATCGAGTCGAGCAGTCCCGTTTCATCGTGATCGAGATTACCGCGGGTCTTCTCCTGCAGTACGCCAAGAATATCGATCAACTGTTGAGCGGCCGGCAGGTCGGTTGATTTTTGATTCGTCATTGGATCGGGAATTTCGCCAAGCAGCATGAGGGCCTGGGTAGACAGGCTCACGACGAACGTGGCAAACGTGAACTCGCCCCGCCCACGATCGGCGCCGGGCTCGGTTCGGAACTGAGTTTGCGCCCCGCCGGTTTGCTTGGCTTGCGGCGCAGACGTCCTCCCGCTTAGCGGAGCCTCTTTGGAGTCCGGTCGAATTTCAGCTTCTGGTCGAACTTCCTCGGGTCCAGTCTCGGCCTCCGGTCTCGCCTCGCCCTCGGCCGAAAAGCGCCGTCGATCTTCAACCTTGAAGCCTTTGGGTTTCTCCTCTTCTTCCATCGCCCGATTGCTCATGCGAAACGCGCTCCGGCCATCTTCTCGAGCCGCGCGATTCTCTCTTCAAGCGGTGGGTGGGTTGAAAACAGCTTCATCAGCCCCGCGCCGCTCAGCGGATTGACGATAAACAGATGCGCCGTCTGCGGACTTGCGTTCATCGGCAGGCGTTCGTTCGCCGATTGCAGTTTGCGCAGGGCATTAGCCAGATAGAGCGGATTGTGCGTCAGCCGCGCTCCGCTCGCATCGGCTTGATACTCGCGCGAGCGTGAGATCGCCATCTGGATCATCGTCGCCGCTATCGGGGCCAGTATCGCAACGAACAGAAAGCCCAGCGCTCCGCCCCCGCGATCCTCATTGTCGCGCCTGCCGAATCCGCCAAACAGCGCACCCCAGCGCGCCATACTGGACACCATCATGATCGCGCCCGCCAGGGTTGCGGCAACCGAGCTTATGAGGATATCGCGATTGTTCACGTGCGACAGTTCATGGCCGATGACGCCCTTGAGTTCCTCGCGGTCGCAAATTCTCATTATCCCGCTGGTTACCGCGACCGCGGCGTGATGCGGATTGCGCCCGGTCGCGAAGGCGTTCGGGGTATCGTTGTCGATCAGGTACAGGCGCGGCATCGGGGTACCAGCGGCGGTGGTAAGCTCGCGAACCATTGCGTAGAGGTCGGGGGCGTCGGATTGCGTAAGCTCCTTTGCACGATAAGCGCGCAGGACGATTTTGTCCGAGAACCAATAGCTGAAAAAGTTCATTGCGACGGCGATCACAAACGCCACTTGGAGGCCACGCATGCCGCCCAGCAAAGACCCGATCAGCATGATCAAACCCGTCATTG
>DASXNP010000368.1:0-2485 GCA_036494985.1 Binataceae bacterium (SeqCode) | reverse complement strand
GTTTGCGCGAACGCCGGCATCGACGAATCCAACAGTCTAAGCGACGATGCTGCTATTCTGCTGCCCGAAGACCCCGACGCATCGGCCGCGGGAATTCGTGCGGAGCTAAGAAAACGGACCGGGGTTGAACTAGCGGTCTTGATCACTGACACCTTCGGCAGACCGTGGCGCGATGGTCTTACGGAGATCTGCCTTGGAATCGCCGGAATGAACCCGCTGCTCGACCTTCGCGGGACCAACGACCTGGGTGGACGGGAACTGCACCATACCGTGGTCGCTATCGCTGATGAGATCGCGTGCGCCGCAGGATTGCTGATGGAGAAAGCAGGCGGCGTCCCAGCGGTCATCGCGCGTGGCTACGGCTATCAAGCCTTCGAAGGAACTGCCAAAGTCTTGATCAGACCGGCCGAGGCCGACTTATTTCGATAAGCTTACGGTGAAGACTCAGAAAGCGCTTAGCGCCGCCGTCGCAAACGGCTTTGACAATCCTGCCGGGTCGGTCGAAGGCGATCTGCGCATCGCGGAAGCGAAGTTACTTGGCTTGCTCGACTCGCGCGAGGGTTTGATCGCTGAAATTTGTCACTACTTGATCGACGGACGCGGCAAGCGCCTGCGACCGCTCTTTGTGCTTCTTGTTTACCGTGCCGCCGGCGGCAAAGACGCCAACGCGCGGGACGCGATCGATGTGGCGATCGCGCTTGAACTGATCCATTCGGCGACCTTGCTCCACGACGACATCATAGATGCCGGCGCGCTCCGCCGCGGCAAACCTTCGGCTTTCAAACGGTTCGGCTTGGGTCCCACGCTGGTGGCGGGCGATTATTTGTTTTCACGCGCCTTTCAACTCTGCGGCCGCTTCGACGAGAAGCTGGTGAACATCGCGTCGGGCGCTTGCATCGAATTAACCGAGGGCGAGGTTATGGAAGGCCGATTCCATCACAACGCCGCGGTAAGTCTCGAGGATTACATCGCGGTCATCGACCGCAAGACGGCTTCCCTGTTCAGCGCGGGGGGCAAGGTCGCCTCAGAACTCGCCGGCACCAAACCGCCGGTCGTCACTGCGATGGCAAATCTGGGCATCGCTATCGGCCGCGCGTTTCAAATGATCGACGACCTGCTCGACGTTACTGGTCCCGAGCAGAAGATCGGCAAGCCGGTCGGCTCGGATTTGCGCGCGGGCATCCCATCGCTGCCGGTCGTGATCGGCGTCGAGCGCGACCCGGAATTGAAGCGGCTCTTCCAGCACGGGATCAGGGCCGACGGGCCGGAATTCATCAAGGCCTTGGATATTTTGCGCAGTCCCCGGATTCTCAAGGAAGCGCGCGCCCTGGCCGCCGCACAAATCGAGCGCGCGCGCACGATCCTCGAACAGCTCCCGCCTTCGATCTACCGCGACAGCCTTGCGATGGTCATCGACGATCAGGTTGACCGCGAGGTCTGAGCGAGTCTCGAAGTCTAATCGCTCAGCGAGGGGCCTGATTGCGACCCCGCGCTGTTCGCAAGCCTAGTACTCTTTGACGAGTTTCACCCGACCGGCGTCGTCGTAAAGGTAGGTGTCGCCGGGCGCCTCGTCGCGGGTCTTCTTGTGCGAACCGTCGCAAAAGGGCTTGTTCTTCGACAGGCCGCAGGCACAAATGTAGGCGGGCAATTCGGTGCCTTCGGGAACTTCGTAGGGGTGGTTCATCTCGTGCTTAACCAGTCGGGACATCGCGGTTACCTCGAGCGGACAATTAAGACGTACGCCTGGATTTAGTCAACCTTCCACACCCCACCGTCTACGCGGTGGCGGCTCCCGATTCGTCTTAACCGCGCCTAAAAAAATAGATTAGGACGATAAGAATCCCGAAAATGACCCGGTACCACGCGAATGCCTCGTAGCTGCGCGAGCGCACAAAGCGCAGCAACGCACCGATGGCGAGCCATCCGAAAATTGCCGACGCTACGAAGCCCAGGACCAGCGGACCGCTCAATCCAAAGCGAAAGAACTCTCTTGCCTTGAGCAGTCCGGCGCCCGCGATTATCGGCGTTGCCATCAAAAACGAAAAATTGGCTGCGTCTTCACGATACAAGCCGAGGACGCGGCCAATGGTGATCGTCACACCCGACCGCGAAACGCCCGGAATCAGCGCAAAGACCTGACTGATACCGATCGCGGCGGCAATGATGGGGGTGATTTCGCCTATCTTTCGCTCCTGCGGTGCCAAGCGGTCAACAAGCCACAAGATTATACCCAGAGTCGCCATCGCACCCGCGATCAAAAGCGGAGCTCGAAAAACCGTCTCGGCCTGCTTTTCGAACAGAAAACCAAAAATCGCCCCCGGTACGGACGCGATTATCAACAACAGCAAGGGGCCACGACCCCGGTCGCTACCAGTAGCTGCCGACTTAAGGATCTCGAGCCAATCGCGCCAATAGAATGCCAGCAGGGCAAGCAAGGTGCCCAAATGCAGCGCTACATCGAAGGAAAGCCCGGGATCTTCCCAAC
>DASXNP010000367.1:0-3516 GCA_036494985.1 Binataceae bacterium (SeqCode) | reverse complement strand
GTTGCCGTGCCAAGGGGCGAGGTCGCACCCATTGTGGGCGTCGGGGTGGCCGTTCCGCCAACTTGCGCCATGGCAGCGTTGCAGACGAAGATCGCTGAAAGGGCCGCGGCAGCCAACGAGGCTCTCGTCGGCATTCTCCGTTTTGCGACCGTCTCACTTGGTGCGAGGCTATCGGACATCAGACTATCCCTGTGTGGCTGCGCTTGTTCTGAATGCTTCGGACATACCTCATGGCCGCAAGGTGGCTGGCTCGCCCCACCTGTTCAATTAAATACGCGTTTACTTTGGGCGCCGATTCAATCGTGCCTGGTGGAGTGCCGGCGAGTGACCGCCAAAGCTAAAAATAGTTTTACTTGAGCAGGCTGCGTACTCTGCCGATTTCGAGGCGGACTCCGATGACAGAACCGCGAAGTATTTCTCGGAGAGATATTGCTGCGACTATCGCAATATTGCTGTGACTGTGGAGAGCGCCATGAGCGAGGAAGATGTTGCGGGCGTCGGCGACTACGAAGGCGCGGCGGCGGGGTGGGGGGCTCTGAAGGCGGTTGCCGATGCCGTTCGCGGTCAGATGGCAATCGTAAAGGAGACGCGTGGTCTTCTCACGATGAACCAGCCGCAGGGCTTCGATTGCCCGGGCTGTGCCTGGCCCGATCCGAAGCACACCTCGTCGTTCGAGTTCTGCGAGAACGGAGCCAAAGCTGTCTCGTGGGAGGCGACCGCCAAGCGGACGACGCCGGAGTTCTTCGCGGCGCATACGGTCAGCGAACTCTGGAGCTGGTCGGACTTCGATCTGGAGAATGAGGGTCGTCTCACGCACCCGATGGCCTACGACCAGGCAACTGATCGGTACCTGCCGATCTCGTGGGAGGAGGCGCTGGCGAAGATCGGCGCCGCGCTCCGTGCGCTGCCGCATCCTGATATGGCGGAGTTTTACACCTCTGGTCGGGCCTCCAATGAGGCAGCCTTCCTCTATCAGCTGTTTGCGCGGGAATACGGAACCAACAACTTTCCCGATTGCTCGAACATGTGTCACGAGGCGACCAGCGTCGGCCTGCCGGAATCCATCGGTGTCGGCAAGGGGACCGTGACCCTCGAGGACTTCGATCATTGCGACGCGGTTTTTTGCATCGGCCACAATCCCGGCACCAACCACCCGCGCATGCTGACCACGCTGCGCGAGGTCTCAAGGCGAGGAGTGCCGATTATCGTCTTCAACCCGTTGCGCGAGCGCGGATTGGAGCGGTTCACCTCGCCGCAGCACCCCATCGAGATGCTGACGTTCAGCTCGACGCCGATCGCATCGACCTACTATTTGGTGAAGGTCGGCGGCGACATCGCGGTGCTGAAGGGAATGATGAAGACCCTCCTCGCACTCGATGCGAAAAGTCGTGCGGATGGCGGTAGCGGTTTTCTCGACCGCGACTTCATTGCGAGTCATACAACTGGAATCGATGAACTGCTGGCTGATATCGATGCCACCTCCTGGGAGGCGATTGAAGAGGCCTCGGGCCTGTCCCGGTCGGATATCGAATCGGTCGGCAATATCTACGCCAAGGCCGAGCGCGTCATCATCAATTACGGCATGGGAATCACCCAGCATCGTCACGGCACCGGCAACGTGCAGCAGATCGCCAATCTGCTGATGCTTCGCGGCAATATCGGGCGCCCGGGCGCCGGCATCTCGCCGCTGCGCGGCCATTCGAATGTGCAGGGAGACCGCACGGTTGGAATCACCGAGATCCCGGATGCCGCGCTTCTGAATGGGCTGGCGCGCGTCTTCGGGTTCGAGCCGCCACGCCACAAGGGCCACAACGCGATCGAAGCGATCGAGGCGATCCGGGATGGACGTTCGAAGGCGCTGGTCTGTCTCGGCGGCAATCTCGCCGTTGCGATGTCCGATCCCGAAGTCACATTCAAGGCGATGCGGAATCTCGATCTCGCGGTGCACATCGCCACCAAGCTCAATCGCTCGCATTTGCTGCTTGCGAAGCAATCCTTCATTCTTCCATGCCTGGGGCGCACGGAGCTCGATATTCAGGCGACCGGTCCTCAGTCGGTCACCGTGGAAGATTCGATGTCGATGGTGCACGCTTCGCGCGGCAGCCTGAAGCCCGCGTCCGAGCATCTCAAATCGGAGCCGGCGATTATCGCCGCGCTGGCGCTGGCGACATTGCCGAACAGCCGGGTCGGATGGGCGGAGCTGGTTTCCGATTATGCAAGAATTCGCGATTCCATCGAGGCGATCTTTCCGGCATTTGCGGATTTCAACGCCCGTATCAAGAAGCCGGGTGGATTCCGGCTATATGTCGCCGCGTCGGAGCGCGAGTGGCTGACGGCAACGAAAAGGGCCAATTTTCTGGTCTATCCCGGACTCGAGGAAGATCCGGGCGTGGCCGATCATAAGGCTCTCACGCTCACGACAATCAGAAGTCATGATCAGTACAACACGACGATCTACGGCTTGAATGATCGCTACCGTGGAATTACCGGTCGGCGCGACGTGGTGTTCGTCAACGAACGCGACCTCTCCAGCCGCGGGCTGAAGCATGGCGATCTCATCGACATTGCAGTCGTTCCCGCCGCGGAATCAAAACCGGTCAGGTGTGTCATGCATAACCTGACGGCGGTCGCTTACAATATCGCCGAGGGATCCATCGCGACCTACTATCCGGAAGCCAACGCCCTGGTTGCACTCGATCATTACGATGTCAAATCCGGAACGCCTTCTTACAAATCAACCCCGGTTCTAATCCGCGCTTCGGACCCCACAGCGTCGTAAATCGCTTTTTAATCGCATTCGTAAGCCCGGCACCCGATATTGGGAGAGGGCGAGATTACCAAAGGAAAGAAGCTATGAAGACAATGCTCAAGATGGCCGCCATGTCGGCGGTGGTGTTTTCAACCTTCGCAATTGTTGGAACGGCGGGGTCGGGCGGGGCTATGGCGGCTGAGTTGGACGGAGCTCCGAACGATGCATATTGCTTATCGAATACCCAGTCAGGTTCTTGGTGCGGTTACTCGACATTCTCGCAGTGCGAGGAAAGCGCGTCAGGGACGGGTGGAGATTGCGTCGCTAACGTGACTCGCGGTGAGGAAGACCGCCCCGCTCATAGGCACCGCACCGTCATCAGGTGATGGCAGCGGCGCGGCGCGCACGAGGCCGGAACGGTTAAGATCGTTCCGGCCTCGTGTGGTATGAGGTCCGCTATCCTTCTGATTTGCGGTAGGTTCTGATTGCCGGAAGTATGCACGAGCGCAGAATGTCATGCATTTCTGTGGACAGCGCGGTCAACTGGGTTCACCCGGTAGAGCCGGCGTTCTGCTATTCGCCAATTCTCCCGGGTAAACCCATTGCGGCAGCTAAAGCTGCGCACCGACAACTTCCGCGTCGGCTGATCGTTCAGTCGTCGCAGTTGTAAGGCCAAGTGTATGGATGGTGATAGGGGCAATCAAGGCTGTAGCCATAAAGGCCGCGGCCGGCGAAATGGCGCCTTCCGTCGAGGTGGCTGTGGCCCA
>DASXNP010000366.1:0-3659 GCA_036494985.1 Binataceae bacterium (SeqCode) | reverse complement strand
GTTCAAACCCGGGCAAGGATCACTCTGCATAGTCTCACCGCACCAGCCCGCGCGCGGCCGCGGCGGTTCGTGTTCCAGCCAATGGGCGGTTAATCTGATCGTGATGGACCATGGTGCGCAAGCGTCGAGCCGAGCTGCCATCCCCGGCGCGCAGACGCGGCCGGACGCCGGGTCGCCGCCGTCAATCATCCGCCGGGCCATTCCGTACGCTCTTTCGCTCGCGATCCTGGCCCTGATCTTTTACCGGATTCCTATCCGGCAGGTGGCGCGCGCCTTGCGGCAGGTGCCCGCGCTCGAGTTCGTCGCCCTGTTTTTTCCGTATTCGCTCTTTTACTTTGCGGTCGATTCCGCCTGCCTGACCTGGGTGGTGCGCCGCTTCAACGCTAAAGTTCGAATTCGCGACGTGCTGCCGATTCGGGCGAGCATGTACCTCCTGGCGATGATCAACACCAACCTCGGCCAGGGCGGCGTCGCTTGGTATCTCCATCGCAAGGCGCAGATACCGTTTGCCGAAGCGCTCGGATCGGTCGCGTTTATCGCGCTAATCGAGGTCTACCAATTGTTCCTGTTTTCGACCCTCGGCGTGCTTTTCTATTCGCCCGTGAATCCGCGCCAGGGATCGATCGTTGCGATAGTTCGGATTGCATACCTGATCGCGTGGGTGGCGCTGGTATTGATCATCTCGATGTTTGCCCTGGCGCGCAGGAGCGATTCGGTAAGGGGCTGGATTGAAGGTTCAAGAGTGGGGAGCGTGGCGGGAACATTTCTTAAGGCGAAGCCGCTGGACTACGCGATCGTGCTCGCAATCAAGGCCCCGGCCTTTCTCGGCTCGGTAGTCGTGCAATGGATGGCTTTGGGTTTGTTTTCAATCACCGTACCGCTTCTGAAGCTGTTTCTGTTTCTGCCGTTGGTGTTTCTCGCGGCCGCTTTGCCCATTGGAGTAGCGCATCTGGGGACCAGTCAGGCCGCCTGGCTGCTGTTTTTCTCCGACAGCGCTGCGCCCGATCGGATATTGGCGTACAGCCTCGCGGCGCATTTTGTTTTCATGACGTGCAACGGCGTGATCGGCCTCCTGTTTCTGCGCCGCGCCGGCCGCGAGTTGACCGCGGTGCGCTCTGCGACCGCGCCCACCCCCGCCTAAGAGCCCACTTTAGCGCGCCAAGCTGCGACCCCTAATCGTCGCGTGCGCTGGCGCGGCTAATGCGAAATGCTTACGGATTCCAACCGGGCGGGGCGCATCGGATTGAGCAGGTAACCGGCGATCCACGGTTGGCGGATCATGTAGTTGACCGGATTGAAGAGGAACACCCAGGGCGCGTCGGCGACCACCAGCTCTTCGGCCTTGCGGTACAGATCGTAGCGTCTGTTCAGGTCAGCGATCGGAGCGGCTTCGCGCAGGAGGGCCTCCACCTTGGGATTGGCGTAAAACGAGTCGTTGTTCGAGCCCCATTGATCGCGCGAGAGCAACACTTCGAGAAAATTCTGCGGGTCGGGGAAGTCGGCCTCCCATGCGAGCATGAAAAGCGCGACGGTTTTGGGCTGGCGAAGAGCCTCGAGCAGCGGGCCCCACGCGATCGGTTTAAGAACTACCCGCACTCCGACCAGCGCGAGATCTTGCTGGACGGACTCCGCCATCATGAGGGCGGTCTGGTCGGAGCGGACCCACATCACGGGCGCGAAACGGCGCACGCCGGCCGCATCGAGCAGCGCGCGGGCGACGTCGGGATCGTACGGATAGCCCTTGAGCTCGGGATTGAAGCCGGGCAGTCCGGGCGGCAAGACCCCGCGCGCGACCACCCCGCGTCCATTGATGACGGCGATTAGCTTGCGCTTGTTGACGGCGTAGTTGAAAGCGCGGCGTACGCGCAGGTCGTTAAACGGCGGCATCTGGCAATTCATTCCGAGGTAGTCGGTGGTGACCGTCACGTTGTGCTCGGTCAGAGCTCGCAAGCGCGGCGTCTTTACGATGTAGGGAAACTCGGCGGGGGCGATTGCCGGTGCGGGTCCCACCACATCGACCTCGCCCGCCTCGTACTTGAGCCATTGCAGCTCCTGATTTACCCCGACCAGGTATTCGATCGAATCCACGCGCGGCTCGCCCTTGACGAAATAGGCGGGATTGCGGTCGAGAACGAGGCGTTGGCCGCCGATCCATTCGCGAAGCTTGAAGGGGCCGCTGCCGACCACGTGCGATGAGAAATCTTCACCCCAGCGCTCGACGACCTCACGCGGCACCGCGGCCGCGAACGGCATCGCGAGCTTGTGGGCGAAAATCGGGTCGGGCTTGCCCAGGCGGAAGACGATCGTATAGTCATCGGGCGTTTCGATTCCCGAAACCTCCTTCGCTCCTCCCGCGATGAAATCGGACGCCCCCGCGATACCGCGGTAATATTCGCCGCCCTTAGAACGGGTTGCTGGATTAAGCCCGCGCTCGATGGCGTACTTGAAGTCGGCGCTGGTGACCGGGCGCCCATTGGTGAAGGCCGCATCGCGGCGCAGATGGAAGGCGAATACCGTCGCATCGGCCGAGACCGTCCAGTTAAGCGCGACATCGGGTTCGAGATCGACGTTGGCATCGCCATAGCGCACCAGCGTATCGAAGATCTCCTGCTCGAAGGTCCATGAATCGGTGTCGTAGCCGATTGCCGGGTCGAGCGTGGGGACGTCGTTTTCGCCCGAGAGATGGAGCACCTTGGGATGCGCAAGGGAGTCCTTCGAGTTAATGGCGGGGTCGCATCCCAAGGTGACCGCGAGCGCGGCGATCGGCGCGGCAAGGCGCCAAAGCGGGTTGCGGGTGCTCAATCGATCGCGAGGCTGGCGAACGAGACCGCGGATTCGGTCTGCGGTTCGATCGCGAGCCCGTATCTCAATAGTCGCGCCGTGCGGCCCTTGAGCAGTTCGAGCTGAGTATATATCGGGGCGAGGCCGCAGATGCGGCGGCGATCTTTCACACGTTCGATGGCGCCGAAAAATCCGTCGGGGTCACCTCGGCTAATGATCTCGATGAGCGCCGAGTCCTCGCCGCGCAATTCGCCCGTGACCTTTTCGTCGGCGACAAACGGATCGCCGAACTTCTTTCCGACGTGAGCAAAATCGACGCCGGCGATGATGCACACGCGGCGTTCGTCACCAGCTATCTCGGCGCGGATCGATTCGAGAAAGGAGGCGACGCGTGGGTGGCGGGCGGGATGTGAGCCGCCGATAACCATCTGATGGAACGAACTGACGAGGATCGGAACGACCTTGTAGCCGCGCGTGCCGAGCACCCAGGCTAGAAACAGCGCCTGAAATTCGATCGAGTGCTCGTTGCGATGAAGCAATTCGTCGGCCAACAGATCGCCGCTGTAACGCGACTGCAGTCGATCGATAAAGTCACGGTCGGTTTCGACCGGGCCCAGCGGGGTCGCGTAATCCTTGCGCGTGGCGCTGAACAGTTCGGGCCCGACGCCGTAGTGCGAGGTGCCGAGAATAACGAACAAGTCGGGTGGCTCGCGGCCCATCAGCTCGGCGTAGGCGTGTGCGTAAGCGGCGCCTCCGCGGCGCGGGTCGATGTGCGGGGCGATTATGCCGGCGGGGGTCACGCCCGGTTTGCGCGCGCTGCTGCGCCCGGGTCCGTCCGGCGGATCGAACCAGGCAGCGAGCTCCGCGCGCAGCCGCGC
>DASXNP010000365.1:0-1568 GCA_036494985.1 Binataceae bacterium (SeqCode) | reverse complement strand
CGCGCCATTCAGAGTTCCCGCCAGCAAGCCAAACATCAGCGCCAGCCCGTATCCTTTCGGTCCGCCGATCGGGACCAGGAAGCCCTCGTCCGCTCTCTTGGGATCAGTCAGTGGATTACCCTGGCGATCCATCATCCAGCCTTCCGGCATAGCTTCATTGCGCTGCGCTTTAATTTTGACCTTGCCGTAGGCGGCGTTGGTAGTGGCCATATCGAGCGTGATCTCGCGGCCCTGCGCACCCGGCACCGCAATGGCAATCGGATTCGTGCTCAGCAGCATGGCGATACCGCCCCAGGGAGGCAAGTGATTCGCACTGCCGACTGCAATGTATAGTCCCACCATGTCATGCGTCAGCGGCATCCGCGCATAGAGCGAAGCGGGACCCGCATGGTTGCTGTTGCGCGCTCCCACCCAAGCTACACCGGACGTTTTCGCTTTCTCAATGGCGATCTCCGCTGCGCGGTTCATGACCAAGTGGCCCATGCCGTTGTCGCCATCGATCAATGCGGTGGCAGGATGATCCTGAATCATGCTGATCCGCGGCTGTATGTTGATTCCACCGCTCTGGATGCGTCTCACATACTGCGGCAAACGAAAGATGCCATGGCCGTCAGCGCCCCGTGCGTCCGCCTCCACCATCAATTGAGCCACGATGCGCGCATCCGCGGGGGGAAGTCCCACGCTGGTCAAAACCCTCGCGATGAACTCAGTAAGATCGCATACGCTCTTTTTCGTCATGTAAAGATATGTCAAGTGACCTTTACGGTCCCATCCTCACAGAGTATAATCAAACGCGTTTCGCTGAAGACTTTGGCGAACAGGAGAAAAGAATGATGTCATTCCGCAATCTTGGTTGTATCGCGATATTCTTGCCAGTTTTTGGCCTCGCGCAGCCGCCAGCGGCGAAACCCGATTCGCCCGAGGTGAAGGCGCTCATCGAAAAAACCAAGAAGACCGCGGGCGCGATGTGGGCCGACGAAGAGCACTTTTTTTGCGAAGCGCCGCGTGCCAATAGTCCGAACGATCCCGTGATCGGAGCCACGAAAATCTTCGACAACGTCTATGCGATCGGCAACTCCGGCACCACTGTGTACGTGATTCAGACTTCGGACGGTCTCCTCATGATCGATTCCTTGAGCGCCAATCAGGTCGACTCGCAGCTCCTGCCTGGATTCCAAAAGCTGGGTCTGGATCCCGCCAAAGTGAAGATCATCCTCATGGGTCACGGGCATGCAGACCACTTCGGCGGATCGCCGTATTTTCAAGATCATTATGGATCGAAAGTGTATATCTCGGCCGCGGATTGGAATCTGATGGAAAATCCACCGCCGGGACGCGGCGGCGATAAGAAGGGCCCGCCGCCGGTGCTGCCGAAGCACGATCAGGTGGTCACCGAAGGCCAGGCCGTCGTTCTCGGCGATTTGAAGGTGATGCCAGTGGCGATCCCCGGACACACTCCTGGATCGATGGGCTACATTTTTCCAGTGAAAGACAACGGCAAGACTCACATGGCCGCGATTTACGCGGGCACGATCTTGACTCCGGGCATTATCTCCGATGAAGGCTTG
>DASXNP010000364.1:0-4158 GCA_036494985.1 Binataceae bacterium (SeqCode) | reverse complement strand
GGGGGACGCCCTCGATGATGTACACGTGGCGCATCTGCCATTCAGCCGGACATACGCTGCCCCCGCCGTCGGTTTGGCAGATATTTCCCGGAACCTGCGAAAGATTGACCGCCCCGAGCATTTGCTTCTCGCCGAGGAATTTCCAGTCGTAGTTCTCATTCTTGGCGCTGAAACCTTCGTAGTCATCGGGATAGAACTGGTTTTTTCCCCCGTGACTCATCATGGTTTCGTTCAGGCGCCGCACGCGGCGCGCCCCGGGGAGCCAGGTCCAGGCGTCGTCGCCGCGCTTCGGATCCTGGTAGCGATAGCGAATCAAACCCGCGCCGCGTGATTCCTGCGGCGCCAGCACCGGATGCAGCGCCATCATCGACAGGCGGTTGCTGATCTTGAAATCAGGGTCTATCGGCAGCGGCTCGACCTCGGTCCGCCCCACGAGGTTGTAGATCATGTAGTGGCCCACCAGCGTGAAGTCGCGTTCAAAAAACGGCGCGTTTTTCTCTTCATAGACCATATGGCAGCCGAAGTATCGCGCATCTACGTCATCACTCCACATCGGCCGAAACGTGTTGTTCCACATGACCTTGGTGGCCATGTCGGGGTCATTCGGGTCGAGCAGAGGAAAAGGCTCGCCGGCAACATAGCCCACAAGCGTGCGATGGTCTGGCGACAGCCTGACTTGCGCGGAGTACTTTTCGGTCGCTTCCCTGTACGGCGGCGGCCAGTCGATTCGATCGGTCGGGGCGACCTTGATCGTCATCCCATGCGTAACGCGCCAGTATGCGCCCGGCGGGAGCAGATTTTTCACCTTTTCGGCTTGATCAGCCGTGATGAAATCGCCGACCTTGACCTGCGCTTGGGCCGGTCGAGGAACTGAGGCGACGATAATCGCTGACAGCAGAACCAAGCATGTCCAAATGGGGGTTCGATCCCGCATAAGCCCTCCTTCGGCCGGATGGCCGAGCTTAACCTTTGCTTGACTACTGATCGCCAGAAATAGGCCTCACCACGCCTCCTGTCAAATGCACTTTCGACCATCCACCGCCATCTATAGGAACCTTAGAATTGTGATCTAGCTCGCAGCAGCTGGACGGTCAAATAGAGTCTTGGCGGCCGCCCGCGAAGGCATGCGGCTGTCGATTTCGCTGTCAAACCGGACCTTTTTGCCAATCTTGCTGGCTGGTTTGACCGAGCCGGCAGCAAATTCCTATGATCTAAGCAGCACCAAATCATGGAGGCTCCCGTCCTTGCGAATGATTCTCCCGCCCCTGCGCCAGCGCAGGGCGATCGATCGAAATCTGGCGGATTTTTTTCGCCTCGGCCGCGCGCTTGCGTTCCGAAAAGCGATCGCTGAATTCTGCCGTTTCTACAACCTCAAGCTCCCGCGCATCGAATGGTACGAGTACATCGATTGGGGTAAAACTGCCGGTAAGACCTTCGAGGACGGAAGGATCCATCTGATTCATCCTGAAAACTGGAAGCGCGGGCGGGTCTATTTCAGCGAACGAAAATGGATTGCGATGGTCTACCACGAAATGGGCCATTTCCTGTTTTGGTCTCACCCCGAGACCAAGGCCGACAGTTTCACCCGTCGGATGCTCCTTGGACTCAGTGCGAGCCCCGCGAAGTCCGCTCGCGTGGCATCCCGGCGCGGGCCTGCGAATCGCAAAGCCGCGCCTCGACACCGGGACCCGCGCACTGCCGCCCTACGCGCTACCCGATCAAAGCGAGCTAGAAAGCTTCAAGCCTATGCTCGCGGACGCGGCAATCGCCGCGCTGCTTAGTCCCCATGGTGGGGGGGCGTCGGTTATAGTCGTTCCCAATGGCTAACAAGCCTAACGTCGAGAACCGATGGTGGGTCGAGACCTCGGTCAAGCGGCCCAAGCAGGCGCAGTCTGAGCGAAATCTCCCGCAACTGCCCGTGGCGATGGGCTTCTACACCGTCGCCCGTGACTACGATCAGGATCGCGCCAAGGACCATTTGACCGACAACAATCTTCGCATTGCGCGCGAAGTGAACCCCGCGCAGGGCCAATGGTCATACTTGATGATGACGGAAGACCGCTACCCCGCGCATCTCATCAAACGCGTCAAAGATGAGTTTCGACTGCCCCGCGAGTCGCGCGGTATCGTCATCGATCACGGCCGCCTCGTGCGCCTGCTCATCTGCGGCCCGCAGCTCGAAGACTGGATGCTCGACGTCACGCTCACCCAGGAGCCCTCGGTCGACGTCTACGTTTGGAACACCATGTACCGGGAACGCCTTTTCAAGCGCGCCGAGGACGCGCTCCGTCAGGCCCGATCGTGGGCGATTAATCTTTTGAAAAACCCGCCTCCGCGCGACGACCCCTTCCGCGGCGCCCTCCTTTAGAACCATGAAGGCGCCGCTGCCGGCGCCGACGCGCCGCCGGCTTAGGGTCTGCCGGGACGACCAGGGGTTCGGCTACGCAACCGCTTTGGATAGGACGCCTACCATTTGCCAACCAGCGCGTCCCCGGCTTCTTCGGGCATCTTGGCTAGTCCGTGCGCTCCCCCGCAGTCGCGCAAGGCCGGAGCCGAAGTCTAGGAACGTTCGGCGCTTTCTTTAACTTTACCGCGCGGCGCGCATCGCGCCATTGAGAAGTCGAGGCAGGTCAGATCATTCCCCGGTTGGCGACTTCGTCAACTTCCAAACTGAACCGTCGCCGTCCCGATCACCAATCGCTCCGCATCTTCGTTCTCCATCCACAAATCGACTTCGACCGTCCGATCCTCCGGGTTCGAGTTCGTGATGAACCCCTGCAGCACGAATGTGTGATCGGGCTGCACCGGTAGCCGGTAAGTGGTTCCGATTCTGGTCAGGCGAGCGTTCGCGCTGGCGATCCAGTCGGTGACCAGTTTCGTAATCAAACCAAGGCTCATGTTTCCCGGCAGGATCATCCCGGGCAGACCTTCTTTGCGCGCGCCTTCGTCGTCGGTAAAGCGCGCCGCGTCCAGATGCGCTTGGTGCGCGTAAGCGCGGCATCGCTCCCGGCTTACGTGGATCTCTTCCGGCCCCAAGGTGTCGCCGATCTTAATCTCTTCGAAGCTCTTCGCGGTAGTTTCCAGCATTATTTTGAGACCCGATGCATGAAACGATGGTCCACATGCGCTACCACCTCATCGTTCTGGTTCTTCAGCGTCGATCGCACGATCACGAAGACCATCGATCCGCTGCGCCCCGTCTTCTCGTAGATCTCCTTCACGTTTGAGCTGAGCGTTATCTCATCCCCGGGCCGAATCGGCGCGACGAACTCGACGTCTTTGCCCGCGTCCATGCCGATTCTTCCGAAGCGCGGCACATGCGAGAAGAAATGCCGCCCGTTGCGAAAGGTCACCGCGAACGACGGCGGCGCCACGATTCCGCCGTATGGCCCCTTTCGCGCCGCTCCTTCATCGGTGAAAAGCGGATTGTCTTCTCCGAGCGCCGCGCAAAACCCGGCGATCTTCTCGGCGGTTACCTTGACCGGTTCGGTCTGCTCGAAAACTTTGCCAATCAGTGCGGGATCGAAATCAACTGGCATGAGAGCTCGCTGGTCTCCTGCTTAAACGTGTCGGGGCCCAGCATAAGACAGAACCACGAGCCCTGCTAGATCAGGGTGTCAGTTCGGGAATCGCGGCCGCAACCGGCTTGCGCTTGGGCCGGAAATCCACCGCCTGATAGCTGCCCGATCGCAACTCGCGCACTAGATGGTCGATGTCCCTGATATCCGCCTCGAATCGCGTCGCACACAGCCCGATCAGGCTCACCAGATGACTGTCCGATCCGCCGATCGCGTGGTAGCCGAACTTATGCACCAAATCCTCAGTGCGTTCATTCTCGCCCTTGCGCGACCCGCCGTTGAGCAACTCGACCGCCACCACATTCTCAAGCGGCGGCTTTTTCTCGTAGTGCTCGCAAAGCCCGATGTTCGGCCGCCCGGGATGGCAGGGCACTGCGATCCCGCCCAGCCGCGCGACTTCATCGATGAGCTCCTGCGCGTCGATCCGAACGTTTGCGAAATCAAATCGCTCCAGCATCTCATCATTGACGCCGAACAGCAGTACGTGGCCGTAATCGGTCTCGACCTCCGAGGCCTTCAGCACCATCAAGCCGAATTTGTCTTCGAGCGCGCGATAGTCCGATACGCGATCGAACTGGCG
>DASXNP010000363.1:0-4267 GCA_036494985.1 Binataceae bacterium (SeqCode) | reverse complement strand
CTTCCAGCGCGGCGATAGATACACCCTATTGTTGAGGGTATCGAAGTCCCACAACCCATCGTTGGCGCTATAGAGTGCAAGTTCGTTGCGCTCTTCCAAATCGCGAAGCTGGGCTT
Source organism: Binataceae bacterium (SeqCode) (assembly GCA_036494985.1). Taxonomy (GTDB): domain Bacteria; phylum Desulfobacterota; class Binatia; order Binatales; family Binataceae; genus DASXNP01. Next base: position 4,151 of record DASXNP010000363.1, on the reverse strand, counting down.
CGATCTCGATGCGTCCGAGCCCCGTCGACAGGCTGCTGCCGATGAGTTTCATCAGGAGATGCAGCTGCACCTCCCAGGTCTCGCGCGGCCGTGCGCCGGCGATTCCGAGAATGCCCGCGGCTCGGCCTTCGATGTGATAGCCGATCATCAGGACCGAACCGATACCCAATTCGCACCATAGCGCCGCATCTTCGGTCTGATCGCTTCTCGGTTTCGCGGTATCGCGGAACTCCGACACGCGCAGCGACGCGAGACGCGAGCGCAACCAAGGCATCGCAGCCAGGCTCTGACCGCGCAGTTGCTCAGGATTGCCGGTGGCCAACATGCCGCGCGCCACCTGCACGTCGGCGAAGCCCTGGACATCGGTATCCAGGCTGATGTGGAAGGCGGCATCGGCGCGCGTCGCCTCGCGCAACAACTCGAGATTGGCGAAAATACATTCGGCGGCGGTCGCCGCGGTCATGTTCTGAAAATCCACCGCGATCTTGGTGCAGATCACGTCCAGACCCACTGCGGGACGAATGCCACGTCGCGGCCAGGTTTGCGGCGATAGAATATCCGACGCGGTCAAATCCGTATGTCGGGGATCGGTGGGTGCTATCGCCATGCGCCTTCAGGGGCCCCGGGAAATAAGATTGCGGTTGTGGATCAACAGTTTGCCATCGATTCGAGCGTAAAACCGAATGTGTCACACAGTTTTTGGGATTCGGCAACTAGCACATACAACCGGATTCTCGCACAACTTGTAAGGATTACAAGCTAACTAATTGTATTGACGGGCTAAAGGGGGAAAGTCACTGCAGTGATTTTTTTGCCCGCGCGTAAAGCTCCTTGAGCCGTGCCTCCATTTCAGCCTGACTTCGCTCGAGCCCTGCGGCATCGAGGCCCTTCGGTATGTACACGGGCTCGCCGACCGCAATGGCAATCCGCGCCAAGGGTTTCGGAATCACGAACTTATCCCATTGGATCTTCCAAGCGCGCGAGGCCGCGTAGGCCATCGGTATGATGGGCCGCTGGGATAGCTGGGCCAGCAGCACCGCCCCAGGCTTGAACTTCCACGGGGGTCCTCGCGGGCCGTCGGGCGTGATGGCGGGAGACACATTGTCGCGGGACAACGCCTGATAGTAGTCGCGCAGCGCTCGCGCGCCCGTATGCGTCGAAGAGCCCCGGATGACTTCGCCGCCCATGCTGCGCACGATCATGGCGCCGAGTTCGCCGTCCACCGAGGGACTGATCAAGAAACCCAGCTTCACGCCGGTGGGCTTGAGCGCCAGCAGGTGTTTGACGCAAAACAGCTGATGCTGATGCCAGTAAACCGGAATGAACGACGGCGCACGCTCGAGCGACTTGCTGATGTGTTCGCTGCCCGCGATGTTCACGACCCTCGACCAGCGCCAGACCAGGCGCACCAGCGAGAGTCCGATAGGGGCGAGCATTCCGTACAAGAACCGCCGGCCGGCGGTCAACCGCCGGCCGGAGCGCGTCTGTTGGTCGTAAATGGTGTTGCGGAGGTCGCCCCCACCGGGCTTGTCGCCGTCATCGGTTTTTTTCTGCACTCGTCATTGTCGGGAACCGCACCGGGTCGCGCAAGGCCGGGCCGCGCAACGTCTAGGCTACGTTACAATATCGCATGCAAACCACGGCCCTACCCCCAGGCCCCACCGAAGGTTTCGATCTCGGCGGGAGTGAAGAATCATTGGCTCTGATGCGCGACTGCTTCGCGCGCTTTGGCGACGTGTACCGAATCTTCGCGCCGAGCCGCGGCGTCTTCAATTACGTCATCAACCATCCCAGCGACGTCAAGCGGGTGCTGCTGTCGAATCATCGCAACTACACCAAGGGCGAAGGCATGGATCGGGTCAAGATCCTGCTCGGCAACGGCATCATGACCAGCGAAGGCGATTTTTGGCGGCGTCAGCGGCGCATGATGCAGCCGAGCTTCCACCGGCGCGTGATCGATGAGTTCAGCAGGCTGATTCATGATGTCAACCAAAGGTTTGCCGAACGCTGGGCGGCAAAGGCAGCGGCGGGTGAACCGATCAATCTCACCGACGACGTGAGTGAGCTGACCCTGGAAATCGTTCTGCACTCGATTTTCGGCACCGATCTGGAACGCCTGGAGCGGCGCCTCGGCGCCAACCCGTTCGAAGTGGTCGCCAAGGAACAGAACCGCGATTTGAAGTTCGCCTTTCGCTTTCGCTCCTTGACCAAGTTGGTGGCGGAACTGGTCGAACACCGGCGCCGCGAGCCCCAAGAGCACTTTGATTTTCTCGAGATGCTGATGGCCACGCGCGACCGCGAAAGCGCCGCGCCGATGAGCGACAAGGAATTGATCGACGAGGTCCTAACGCTGATCGTCGCCGGCCACGAGACGACCGCGGCGGCCCTGACGTGGGCCTGGTACCTCATCAGCCAGAATCCCGAAACCGCGGCAGGGCTCGAAGCGGAAGCGGATCGCCCGACACCTGGCCTATTGGGGCTGGACGCAGCGGAGGCGCTGGCATTCACACACCAGGTGCTGCAGGAGGCGCTGCGCCTCTACCCTCCCGGCTGGCTCTTCACACGGCGCACCATCGAGAGCGACGAACTGGGCGGCTTCGCCATCGGGCCGCGCACCGATGTGTTCATCAGCCCCTACCTGCTGCATCGGCATCCGGAATTCTGGAGCGAACCCGAGGAATTCAGGCCTGAGCGCTTCGCCGGCGCCGACGCCGAAGAGCGGCACAAGTTCGCCTACATTCCCTTCTCCGTGGGACCGCGCCACTGCATCGGTGAAAACATCGCCATGCTCGAAATGCTGGTGCACGTGCACACCATGTCGCGGCGCTTTCGCCTGAGCCGTGCCACCAGCGAACCCATCGAGCTCGAGGCGCAGATCAACTTGCGCCCGCGCTCCCCCCTCCTGATGACGGTAGAGGCCCGATGATTCACAAGACTTTGGTCGAGATGCTCGAGAACAACCGTAACGTCGATCGGGAGGTCACGTACATCGGCGGTGAAAACTCCGAACGCCGCGTGAGCTACGGCGAAGTGCATGGCCGCGCGCTCGGGATCCTGCATCATCTGCAGGCGATGGGCGCGCAGCGCGGCGATAAAATGATCATTTTCTTGAACAACAACGAGCAATTTCTCGATGGCTTCTGGGCGGCGGTTTGCGGCGGGATCATACCGGTCCCGCTCGCCGTCGGAATCAGCGACGAGCATCGTCACAAGCTGTTGCGGGTCGCGCGAAAGATCGGCAAAGCGCTGCTCTATACCGATGCCAAGAATTTGGAGCGGTTGGCGGCACTGGCGCGGGAAGTGGGGGAGACGGCGCTGTTCGACGAACTCAAGTCGCGCTGTTTCCTGGTGGAGTCCATCACCGACATATCGCGCCCGGGCAAGCTTTACCGCCCTGCCCCGGAGGATCTGGCGTTCATTCAGTTTTCGTCCGGATCGACCAGCGAGCCGAAGGGCGTGATGTTGACGCATGGCAACCTCGTCGCCAATGCGGCCGGTGCCACCGCGGTGGACAAATACAACGACCAAGACGTGAGTCTCAGCTGGATGCCGCTGACTCACGACATGGGCTTGATCGGCTTCTATTTCATGCAGTTCGCGAACCAGGTGCACATCAATCTGATGCCCACGGACCTGTTCGTACGGCGGCCTGTGTTGTGGCTGCAGGTGGCATCCGAGAAGCGCGCAACGATTACCTGCTCTCCGAACTTCGGCTACCGGCACTTGCTGAAGGTATTGGGCGATCGCCGGCTCGAAAACGTCGACCTATCGAGCATCCGCTCCATCTATAACGGAGCCGAGCCGATCTCCGTCGACCTGTGCAATGAATTCATGCGGGCGCTCGCCTACACGGGGCTCAAGCGCAGCGCGATGTTTCCGGTGTACGGATTGGCGGAGGCTTCGCTTGCGGTGGCGTTTCCAACGCCCGGCACGGACTATCGATGGATACGCGTCAACCGCCACCGCCTCGGTGTGGGGACTGAAATCGAACTGAACCCGGTCGATAGCCGCGATGTACTGGAGCTGATGTGCGTGGGACAAGCCGTTCCGAACACGACTTTGCGCATCGCCGACGGCAGCCGCGCAGCCCTCCCGGATGAGCGCGTCGGACATATCTTGATCGGCGGCCCGAGCGTTACTCGCGGTTACTT
>DASXNP010000362.1:0-4824 GCA_036494985.1 Binataceae bacterium (SeqCode) | reverse complement strand
GACGTAAGCCAGAGCGGGTTTTATCGATCGTGGGCGCATTGGAAGAACGCGACCGTGATCGAGCAGATCTACGTGCGCTACGTGAAAGGGCAGACTACCGATCCGCGCTTCGCCTCGATGGGAGATTCCGCCCCCGCGCTGGCGACCGCCGCCGCGCTCGCCGCACGTCCGCTGGGATTTCGCGTTTAGCGACCAAGCAGTGCACTCACGCAGGTGCGCAATCGCGACGCGGCTCGTGATAAGCTTTCATCAAATCGCAGAGCAGGGTTTTCGCACGGACCCGATCTGCGCTATCTAAATGACCATCGATTAGGAGGAAGCGCAGTTGCACGCTATCAGTTACGAAGCACCCACGACCGTTGAGCAGGCGGTAAAGCTGCTCGCGACCAAGGGCGAGAAGGCCCGTCCACTATGCGGCGGGACTGACATTCTGATCCAGATGCGCGCGGGGGTTCGTAAACCCGAGCAGTTGGTTGATGTCAAAGCAATCCCAGAACTGCGCCGAATAAGTTTCGATCCGAAATCGGGACTTTCCCTGGGCGCGGCGGTTTCGTGCATCGAAATCTACGAGAATCCGACGATGCGCCAGCACTATCCGGGTCTGACCGAAGCGGCGCATCTGATCGGATCGATCCAGATTCAGAGCCGTGCCTCGGTGGGCGGAAATCTGTGCAACGGATCGCCCGCGGCGGACACGACTCCGGCGCTGGTCGCGCTGGGCGCGATCGCGCACGTGGTCGGCGCTAATGGGTCGCGGGAGATTGCGGTTGATCAATTCTGCACCGGACCGCAGCGAACCGCCCTTAAGCCGGGCGAGCTGCTGGTCGAACTGCGGATTCCCGCTCCGAAGGCGCATTCGAGCGACGCGTACCTGCGTTTCATCCCGCGCAACGAAATGGATATCGCGGTGGTGGGAGTGGGGGTGGCGCTGACCATCAACGGTGACCGATGCGAAGCGGCGCGAATCGGCTTGGGCGCGGTGGGCCCGACGCCGCTGGTTGCGACCAAAGCGGCCGAAGCGCTGATCGGCAAGCAGCTCGACGAAACCGCAATCGAGAACGCCGGCCGGCTCGCGGGCGAAGCCGCGACCCCAATTGATGACATGCGCGGAACCGCCGAGTTCCGGACCAGCATCACGGCCGTGCTAACCCGCCGCGCGATCGCGATCGCGGCGCAGCGCGCACGCAAGGCATAATCAAGCCCAAGGATTATCGACTAGAATGGCAATGAAACAAATAGTAGAGACCAAACTCAACGGCGAGCCGGTGGAGTTCATTTGCGAGCCGCGCCAATCGCTGCTCGAAGTCCTGCGCGACAACTTGGGCTTGACCGGCAGCAAAGAGGGCTGCCTGACCGGCGACTGCGGCGCGTGCAGCGTACTGATCAACGGGCGGGTGGCTTGCTCCTGCCTGGTGCTCGGGGTCGAGGCGCAGGGCAAGGAGATTTCGACCATCGAGGGGATGGCTAACGGATCAAGACTCCATCCGCTGCAGCAGAAGTTCTTGGAACATGCCAGCCTGCAGTGTGGAATCTGCACGCCGGGATTTCTGATCGCGGCCAAGGCCCTGCTCGATCGCAATCCGAGTCCGAGTGAGCCGGATGTGCGTTATGCGCTGGCGGGGAATCTGTGTCGCTGCACCGGCTACGACAAGATCGTCAAGGCGGTGCTCGAAGCCGCCAGAGAAATTCGCGCGGCCGCGTGACTGTCTAGAGGATAGCCGACTAAGTTCGCAAGAAGACTTTCGCAAGCATAGTTCGCAAGGCATTTTGTCGATAAGCGCAAGCAGGAAGGTAAGACCAATGGCAGCATCCACTACCCCAACCTCAGGCGAGAAGAAATTTCGCGTAATCGGCACGCGCCCGGTCCGGCCGGACGGCGTAGACAAGGTAACCGGCCGTGCCAAGTACGGTGCAGACTATACCTTTCCGGGGTTGCTGTTCGGCAAAGTGCTGCGCAGCCCGCATGCACACGCGCGAATCAAATCGATCAATATTGAAGAGGCCAAAAAGCTCCCGGGGGTCAAGGCGGTTGTGACGGGTGAGCATCTGCCCGGCCTCAAGAGCGAGAGCGATCAGGTCGGCGAGATCGCGATGAACCCGCATTACCTGTCGCTTAATATCTTCGCCCGCGGCAAAGTGCTGTACGACGGCCACGCCGTCGCCGCCGTCGCCGCGACCAGCCCTCATATTGCCGAAGAAGCGCTCGGCCTGATCGAGGTCGAGTACGAGCCGCTCCCGCCGGTTATGACGGTCGACGAAGCGATGAAGGAAGACGCGACCATCCTGTTGCCCGAGTTGCGAAACAAGGTCACGCCGGGAAAGCAAACCAACATCGCGGGCTACTTGCAGCTCAAGCGGGGCGACGTCGAAGCGGGTTTCAAAGCGGCCGACTTCATCGTCGAACGCGAGTTCAACACCGCGATGGTCCATCAGGGATATATCGAGCCGCATAACGCGGTCGGCATCTACAGCTCCGATGGCCATGCGACGATCTATTGCTCGACGCAGGGACCTTTTGAGGTGCGCTCGATGAGCGCCAAAGTCCTCGGCATGGAAGAGGGCAAGATCAAGGTGGTGCCCGCCGAGATCGGCGGCGGGTTTGGCGGTAAGACGACGATTTATCTAGAGCCGGTCTCGGTGATGCTCTCCAAGGAAAGCGGCGCGCCGGTAAAGATGGTGATGACGCGGTCCGAGGTTCTGCGCGCCAGCGGACCAACATCCGGATCGAAGATCAAGATCAAAATGGGTTGTACCAAGAAGGGCGAGATAACCGCCGCACAGGTCTGGATGGCCTACGAGGCGGGCGCTTTTCCGGGCTCCCCCGTAAATGCCGGCGCGATGACGATACTGGCGCCGTACAAGATCGAAAACACTCTGATCGACGCCTACGACGTGGTCGTGAACCGTCCCAAGACCGCGGCCTATCGCGCACCCGGCGCAACCAACGCTGCGATGGCGTCGGAGACCGTGATCGATGAGCTGGCCGAGAAATGCGGCATCGATCCGCTCGACTTCCGGATTCAAAACGGCGCCGCCGAGGGCAGTCCGCAGCCGGCGGGGCCGCCATACAAGCGCATCGGCTATATCGAAACCTGCCAGGCGCTCAAGAACAGCCCGCATTACAAGTCCAAGCTTTCGGGCAAGAATCGCGGCCGCGGCGTGGCGACCGGATTCTGGTTCAACGTGGGCTTCCAGTCCTCCGCAATCGTCAACATCCACGGCGACGGCACGGCTAGCGTGGTCACTGGTTCGCCGGATATCGGCGGCTCGCGCGCCTCGATGGCCATGATCGCGGCTGAGGTTCTCGGCCTTTCGGTGGAAGACGTGCGTCCGGTCGTGACCGATACCGATTCGATCGGGCATACCGATGTCACCGGAGGAAGCCGGGTTACGACGGCAACGGGACTTGCGGTGTTCGACGCGGCCAACGACGCCGTACGCCAGATAAAAGAGCGCGCCGCGCGCACCTGGGAGCGCAAGTTCGACGAAGTCGAATTTGTCAACGGCAATGCGGTAGCCAAGGGCAACGTCTCAGGTTCGGCGAACACCCCGATCACCGAAACTGGCGTTGCGCCTTTGTCGTTAAAAGAAATAGCGGCCAAGGCGGCTCGCACGGGCGGGCCGATAACCGGCCGGGCCAACGTCAATGTTCGCTCTTCGGGACCCGCATTCGCGGGGACCTGTGTCGACGTCGAGGTTGATCCCGAGACAGGTAAGGTCCAAATTCTACGCGCCACTGTGACGCAGGATGCGGGCAGGGCGATCCATCCAAGCTATGTCGAGGGCCAAATGCAGGGTGGAACCGCGCAGGGGCTAGGTTGGGCGCTAAACGAGGAATATTTTTACGACCAAAACGGTACGCTGCGGAACACCGGCTTTTTAGACTACCGGATGCCGACCTGTCTCGATTTGCCTGAGATCGAGACCGTGATTGTGGAGGTCGCCAACCCGCTGCATCCGTTGGGCGTGCGGGGCGTGGGCGAAGTATCCATCGTGCCGCCCCCAGCTGCCGTGGCGAATGCTATCGCCCATGCGACCGGGGTCCGCATGACCGAATTGCCGATGTCACCGCCGAAACTACTCAAGGCGCTTTCGAAGCCTAAGAAAAAGTAAGCGAATCAATGGCGTGGTAGTGTTGTCGGCGCACGTCGGCTGCCTGACGTGCGCCGATTCCGTCTGAACCAACCATCGCGAACCGGATGGCAATTCCGCGTAGAATCACAATGGGCAAATGAAGATGGCCTCGGTTTTCATCCCGGCGTTGATGAGGAAACTCACCGGCGGCCGGGATCGCGTCACCGCCACAGGACGTACCATCGGGCAGATAATCGATAGTCTTGAGAGCCAATTCCCCGGAATACGCGCGCAACTGATCGATGGCGGCGATCTCAAGTCGTCGCTGGCAGTCTCGATCAACGGCGAGATGGCAACCGGTGGACTGCTCGAACCAGTCGACGACACCAGCGATATCTATCTCGTGCCGGCGCTCAGCGGCGGCGGGCTCTGAATAGACGCTTTAAAGTCCGAGCCGAAAAACCGACCTTCCTCCATGGTCGGAAGACCATCAAATCATGTCCAAGGTGAGAGGAAAATTTGATGTTCAAACCTATTGAAATATCTTAAAAGTCAAGTAAACTAATGATGCCGGCTGGGATTTGCCCCCCTTTTCCCGATCGGCAGGGCCGTTCGGCGCAGGTCGTTCGGCCCTTTCTTTTGAGACACCCAGCTCTGGGCCACGCCCAAAAGCAGTCGAAGCAACGAGGAAGACGATTTTTCTTCCTAAATGTCGGCTCCGTGCAGCTCACCAGCTGCTTGAGGAAACCG
>DASXNP010000361.1:0-1635 GCA_036494985.1 Binataceae bacterium (SeqCode) | reverse complement strand
TTGCGTCGCGCCTAATCCTGGTGGACCCCGGAGAATTCGTCATCCTCATTCCGGGAACCGGCTAATCTCTTCGCGCCCGCGCCTACCTCAACCTCCGCCACCACCTCATCGCCAGTCCCGAAGCCCTCTCCCCCGCCCCTTAAATTCCCCGGGGTCCTTGATTCTCACTCTTACGAGCACCCGCTGGTCGTTCCGCAGTTCATGCACTTGTAGCAGGAGCCGTTGCGCACCATGATGCTGCCGCAATCCGGACACGGCGGCGCATCCTGCTGATTGATAAACGCCTGGCGCATCCCGCTGTCCTTGCCGCCGCGCAGACTCGGCATCGGCGCGAGCGCGGCGACCGGCGCGCCCGCCGCATCAGCCTTCGACGTCAGGCTTTTCTCCGTTTCGATAATTCCAACTTCGCGCTTCGCTTCCTCGTCGAGAAACTTCGACGCCATCCAGCGGAACAGGTAATCCACAATCGACTTCGCGTACGGGATTTGTGGATTCTTGCTGAAGCCCGACGGCTCGAACCGCATATGCGAGAACTTGTCCACCAGGAACTGCAGCGGGACGCCATATTGCAGCGCGAACGAAATCGCAGTCGCGAACGAATCCATCAGCCCCGAAATCGTCGAGCCCTGCTTCGACATCGTGACGAAAATTTCGCCCGGGGTGCGGTCTTCGTACATCCCAACCGTGATGTATCCTTCGTGCCCGGCGATATCGAATTTATGGGTGATCGATTGGCGCTCGTCGGGCAGCTTGCGCCGCTGCATCCGATCGTCCACCGACGCGATCGACGCCACCGCCTCCGTCGCTTTCTCGAGGCTGTTCTTGCCCGTGTTGAGCGGCTGGGTGCGCTTGGAGCCATCGCGATAAATCGCGACCGCCTTCAAGCCCAGCTTCCACGCGGTGATATACGCCTCCGCGACTTCATCGACAGTCGCTTCCGCCGGCATGTTGATCGTCTTGGAAATCGCGCCCGAGATGAACGGCTGCACCGCGCCCATCATCTTGATATGCCCGAGGTACTGAATCGTGCGCGATCCCGAGCGCGGCTTGAACGCGCAATCAAATACCGGCAGATGCGCATCGGCCAGCTGCGGCGCCCCTTCGATAGTCTCGTTCTCGTCCAGGTACTCGACGATCTCCTGAACTTCCTTCGAGTCGTAACCAAGCCGCTTCAGCGCGCGCGGCACGGTGTTGTTAACGATCTTCAACATCCCGCCGCCGACCAGTTTTTTGTACTTGATCAGCGCGATGTCGGGCTCGATACCGGTGGTGTCGCAATCCATCATGAACGCGATCGTGCCGGTCGGCGCGATCACCGTCGCCTGCGAATTGCGATAGCCCGCCGCGGTCCCGAGCTTCAGCGCGTCGTCCCATGACTCGCGCGCGGCGCGAATCAAGTCGAGCGGCACGTACGACGGGTCGAGCTTGTAGGCGGCCCCGCGATGACGCTCGATAACTTTCAGCATCGGCTCGCGATTCGGCGCGTAGCCGGAGTAAGGACCCATCTGCTCGGAGATTCGCGCCGACTGCAGGTAGGCCTCACCGGTCATTAGCGCCGTAATCGCGGCGGCGTAGCTGCGGCCCTGGTCAGAATCGTAGGGCATCCCGAGCGACATCAGCAGCGCGCCGAGATTC
>DASXNP010000360.1:0-5030 GCA_036494985.1 Binataceae bacterium (SeqCode) | reverse complement strand
GAGGTAGCGCGTCAATCTGAGATCGCAAGGGCCCATTGAACCAACCCTGCTAAACAATCACACTCGCCGCTCTGAGAAGTAGGGGCTCGAAGCGAAGAGATTTCCGCCCTGAAAGCACTCCTCAAATCCGGCGATCGTCTGTGCGGTTTCGAGGTGCGCGCCCGCGCAAAGAGCCAGAGTCGCTCCTGCGTTGTCGACTAAGTATATCTGGATGAGAGATATTCCGTCGCGCCTGAGTGAATTGGATCCCGCTTGCGAAATCACGGTAGTTTATCACCGGGGTGTTCGCAGCTCGCAAGTCGCAATGTACTCTTCGCGAACCTGATCTTGCGCGGGTGATCAATCTCGCACAAGTGAATCGATGCCTGGTCGCCCAACCTTGATCAAAGGTCCGCTGCCATGGAACTCAGCGGTATCAGCTCTCAGCGACTCGTCAGGATCGTCGTCGGAGCATAAAGAGTGATACGATGCTTTCGTCATGACTATCTTAGCGGCGGCCATCCAAATGAGTGCAGGCGGCGACAAGAGCGCAAATCTCGAACGAGCGGAGAGATTGATTCGATTGGCGGCGGCGCGCGGTGCAAATCTGGCCGCTCTTCCCGAGGTGTTCAATTGGCGCGGCAAGCGCGCCGATGAAAGTGCCAACGCCGAAGATCTCAATGGACCGAGCTTGTCGCTCGTTTCGCGGCTTGCGGCCGAACTCAAGATATTCATAGTTGCGGGCTCGATTACCGAACGAGTGGCCGGCCAGGGCAAGTGCAGCAACACTTCTGTGCTTTTCGCGGACGACGGCCGCCGCGCAGCGGTTTATCGCAAGATCCACTTGTTTGACGTCGACTTGCCCGGTCGCGTCACGATCAAGGAATCCGACGCCAAGTCGAGTGGGCGCGAGGTCATATGGAGAGAGACGTCGCTTGGTACAATCGGACTAACCATTTGCTACGACCTGAGATTCCCTGAGCTTTATCGTAGGCTGGCATTTGCGGGTGTGAAGATCGTTACCATCCCGAGCGCCTTTACCTTTCCCACCGGTGAAGCTCATTGGGAGGTACTGCTGAGGGCCAGAGCCATCGAGAATCAGCTCTTCATCGTGGCGCCCGGACAGTTCGGGGCCAATGTCCACGGTTTCAGCGATTACGGAAACTCGATGATCGTAGACCCTTGGGGCCGCGTGCTCGCGCGCGCTGCAGATCAGGAGGGCGTCGTCCTGGCTCCGATTGATATCGATTATCTTGATCGAATCCGCCGCGAACTGCCGGCGCTGAGCCACGCGAGGCTGACGCCGGGCGGCGACCTATAGAGCTTTGCGCAATCCCAGTCGTTGCTGATCTGCAACGATTCAAAACATCTGCGGCTCGCTCGAATTCAGAATCACGAGGCCGCGGTAGATGTATTGCAAGCCTGAGAGGCCGGTTACGGCGACCGTCGCGTACAGCAAAGCGTACCAGTAGGCATTTCTGCTTCCAGCCGCGAATCCACACAAGGCTCCTACCACGCAAGCGAGCTGAAGAAAGGTGCTCGCCTTGCCGAGATAACTGGGTCGGACGGGAACCGGGTTCGTGACCAGGAAGGTCAGCATGAAATAGCCGAATACCACGACGATATCACGCACAACGACTCCAATTAGCAACCAAGCCGGAAAGATCTGCTCCACCGTCAAGACTACAAACGAGCTGACCAGCAGGAGCTTGTCCGCGAAGGGATCTAGAAACGCACCGAGCTCCGTTTTCGAATTGGACCAGCGCGCCAGCGTTCCATCCAGAGCGTCGGTGAGCGCGGCCGCGGCAAAGAGCACAAGCGCATAGTTGAAGCGATGGCGGCTGAGCAGCGCGAGAAAAAACGGAATCGAGATTAGACGAGCCAGCGTGATTACATTGGGTAAATTGAGGAGCTGGCTCAGCGGCGGCGCGCCCCCGAGCCTCACCGGCTCCGGACGCAGTTGACTTACCTTGTGAGGATTCGCGGCGGTCACTTGTTCTTCTTAACCGATCGCCGCCGCTTTGCGAAGTCGCCCGGCCATCTGCGCCGTCACTAGCGCGCAGACCGTCACGCGGTCATCCTCGTACTCCTCGCTCAGAACCCGTCCGTCTCGCCTAGCCATTGCGACCAGATCGCTGCGGGATGTGGGTAGGGTCACTCGGACTTCGTGACGCATCCCGCTAAAGAAACGGGCAACCGCCTGAGGCAGCAGACCTAAACCGCGCCCGGTGCGCGCGGACACACAGACGGAATCATACGCCGCGGCTAGCCGCGGGGTATGATCGATCAGATCGGTCTTGTTGAAGACGAGGACTCGCGGTGATGCGCCCGCACCGATCTCGTCAAGCACCCGATCAACTATCTCCATGCGTTCCGCCGCCAGCGGCGAACTCGCATCCACGACGTGAAGCAGTAGATCCGCCGTGCGCACCTCCTCCAGGGTTGCCTTGAAAGCCTCGATCAGCGTGTGCGGAAGCCGATCGATGAACCCCACGGTGTCTGCCAGCATCACGGTCGTGCCCTCGGGCAATCGAAGCCGCCTGATTGTGGGATCGAGGGTCGAGAAGGGTCGATCGGCAACCTCGACCTCGGCGCCCGTCAAAGCATTCAACAAGGTGGATTTGCCCGAATTTGTATAACCGACCAGGGCGACGGTCGGGTAGGGCACCTCGGTGCGCCGATTGCGCTGGATGGCTCGCGTGCGTTCGACGTCCCGCAATCGTTTCCGAAGCCGCGCGAGGCGCTCGCGCAAGCGCCGTCGGTCTACCTCCAACTGCGTTTCTCCGGGGCCGCGCGTCCCGACTCCTCCTCCACTCGCCCGCAGCCGCGACAGATGGCTCCATTGACGGGTCAATCGCGGCTGCAGATAGGTCAGTTGCGCGACTTCGACTTGCAGTTTGCCCTCAAGCGTGCGCGCGCGCCGCGCGAAAATGTCCAGGATTAGTTGGCTGCGATCGATTACCCTGATCTTGGCCTCGGTCTCAAGGTTGCGCGCCTGAACGGGAGACAGGCTGTCGTCAAAGATGGCGACGGTGGCGTGCGTGTCGTCGGCTTTGACACGCAGTTCCTCGACCTTGCCTCGGCCCACGAAGGTGCGCGGATCGATTCGCTTCAGCTTCTGGGTAACTTCGCCTGTGATTTGCGCCCCCGCGCTTTTGGCCAGAGATGCGAGTTCGGCCAGCGAATGTTCGGCTCCAGCCGAGGCGTCGCTTTGCAACATATCGACGCCGACGATAATCGCCTTCTCGGGCTGCTCAGTGGAGATCATGTGTGCGGTCGACAGATGGTGAACCTCCGTGCAAGACCTTTTCTTTGTATCAGAACGCGGAAGGCGTGGTGAAATGATCTGCGCAATCCGCCAAACGGGTCAGCGAAGCTCGACCGCCGCCGGTGACGCCAACAGACGCTGGATCTCCAACACGAGTTGCTCACATGGCGTCACGCGGAAGTTGTCGCCCAATAGTATTATCGCCTCTTGGTCATCTTCGATGGCGAGATGCAGGTATGTAAGGCAACGCCCGGTATGTCGTGAGATGATTTCCTTCAAGCCTGCGACCTTGTCGCCCTCCAGCTGCAACCTGGTTGCGCCGATGTGAACCTCGCGGATCGTGCCGCTCAAGGCGGCATCGAGGGTTTTGACGTCGTCGAGAATTATCTGAGCCCGCTCGTCGTCTACGTCGAGCCTTCCGCGTACCACGACCGCTTCGTCCCCGTGGATGACCTTTTCGAAGCTCTGATATTTCTCCGGCCATGCGATTACTTCGACCGCCCCGTGCCGATCTTCGAGCGCGAAGGTGGCGTAGCGCTTGCCACTCTTGTTGTTTTTCAGCTTGACCGCCTGGATCACCCCGGCGAGCGCGACCTCGCTGCCATCCGGAGCCGAAGACAGATCGGCTGTGGTGAGATCGCCGATGCGCCGAAGTTCGCGCTCGTGCTTGTCGAGCGGATGGCCGGTTACATAAAAGCCCAAGACTTCCTTCTCGGCCTTGAGCTTGTCCTTAGAGCTCCATTCTTCAACCGATCCGCGCCTTGCCGGCTTAGGCGCGGGCATCGCTCCGAACAGACCAATCTGATTTCGCGCCGAAGCCTCGTTGTTTCTTTGGGCGAACCTCAGTGCGTCTTCGACCTGCGCCATCAACTCCGCGCGCCCGGCTGCGATCGAGTCGAAACCACCGCATTTTATGAGAGCTTCGATCACTCGCCGGTTGAGATTTTGCTGGTCGATGCGCGACACAAAATCGAGCAGACTCTCGAACGACCCGCCGCTTTTGCGTGCATTGATAATCGTTTCGGCCGCCTTGGTTCCGAGTCCCCGAATCGCGCCGAGGCCATAGCGGATTTCACCATCGACCACGGTGAACTTTACACCGCTGCTGTTTACGTCGGGCGGCGCGATCCAGATTTTCATCTCGCGCAGCGCGGCGATGTTCTTGTAGGTCTTGTCAACGTCGTCCATGTCCAGCGACATCAACGCGGCCATGAACTCGCGGGGATAGTGAGCTTTGAAGTATGCGGTGGTATAGGTGGTGAGGGCGTAGGCCGCCGCATGCGAGCGGTTGAACCCGTAGGATGCGAAGGTCTCGATTTTCTCGAAAATTGACTGAGCCAAGTCGCGCCTGAGGCCGTTGCGGATCGCGCCATCGATGAATCTGGCGCGCTCTTTTTCCATAACCACTTTGTCTTTCTTGCCCATCGCGGCCCGCAGGATGTCAGCCTGTTGCAAGCTGTATCCGGCCAGTGCTTGCGCAACGCGCATCACCTGTTCCTGGTATATGATGACGCCGTACGTGTCGCGCAGGACCGGTTCGAGGAGCGGATGATCGTACTCGACTGGCTGGCGGCCATGTTTGCGTTCGATGTACGGCTCAACCATACCCGCGTCGAGCGTGCCAGGCCGAAACAGCGAGATTGCCGCGATTACGTCTTCGAAAGTCGAAGGCTTCAGTTCGGTCAGAAAGCGCCGCATCCCGGAACTTTCCATCTGAAAGACCCCGACCGTGTCGCCGCGCGCCAGCAACTTATAGGTCTCCGGGTCGTCGAGCGGGAGCTTG
>DASXNP010000359.1:0-5810 GCA_036494985.1 Binataceae bacterium (SeqCode) | reverse complement strand
GGCAATATGCACGGAATGCTCAAGAGCATGGTCAGCGGAGAAGCTCATAAGCGGCTGTCGATCGAGCGGATCGGCGAGATCTCGAAAGCAGCGGGGATCTTTATGACCTTGCACGGCGGGTCGGGCACCAACGACGACGATTTTCGCGCTGCAATCCGGGCCGGAATGACGATCGTGCACGTCAACACGGAGATCCGGATCGCGTGGCGGCGCGGAATTGAAGCCAGGCTGAGGGCCGAACCGGAAGAAGTCGCGCCCTACAAGATCCTGCCCGGCGCGCTCGACGCAATTAAAGAAGTTGTCCAGTCACGGTTAAGACTGTTCCGTTTCATGTAGTCGAGGGGTTCGCTTCGGCGACGGTTTGGTCGTCGCCGTCGATGTAGACGGCGGTTATTGCGGATAGGGGTAGCCCTTAGCGAGGGTCTGCTCCAACTCTGAGTCGTAACCATAGATATCGTCGAAGAAATAAGCCCTGCCGTCTGGTTTGACGGCCGCGGTGCCATAAAGAATCAGCACGGGGGTCGGCTTGTCGAGGTTCACCTGGGTCGGATCCCCGTCGTTCATGGCCGCCAGAATGCGATCGCGGTCCCACCCGGATTTGTCGCGCAGCACCCATACCGCGAGGCCAACCGGATCCTGTACGCGAATGCATCCGTGGCTGAAGTCGCGTCGCGAGCGCGAGAACAGTTCGGTAGCCGGTGTGCTGTGCAGATAGACGTTGTAGTCGTTGGGAAAAATGAACTTGACCAGTCCCAGTGAATTCTTCGGACCCGGCTTCTGCCGTATCGAGAGCGAGCCGGCGGCGAGCCCCGCCAACACGTCGGCGCTCACCGTACCATCGGTCACCACTATTCCTCCATTGGTAACGACTTCCAGATTGTTCTTCGCGACGTAGCCAGCGTCGCGGCGAATCTTGGGTACCATTTCGCTGCGCTGAATGCTCGGCGGAACATTCCAATAGGGTCGGAACACCACGTACTTCATGTCGCCGCTAAAAACCGGGGTCTTATGATGGTACGAGCGTCCCACCACCACTGGCATCTCGAGCACTTTCTGATCCTTTTCGTTCCAGCATCGCAGCATGAATTCCGGTATGTTCACGAGCACCGGCGGGCTCGAGAATTCGTGTGGTATCCAGCGCCAGCGTTCGAGCACCAGCCGCAGCTGCTCGACCCGATGGCTCAGAGGGACGTTGAGCTGAGCAACGGTGCCCTTACCGAGTCGCCCATCGGCCTCGAGGCCGTGCCGGGTTTGAAAGCTTTGCACAGCCGAAATCAGCGGTTCCTGATAGAGCGGCGGCTCAAGGTTGACGGCGGCATTTGCGGGTAAATCGCCCGTCTCGCGCAGCAGACTGGCCAGTCGTACGAGGCCAGGGTAGGTCTCGCCCGGTTTGATCGATTTGGCGGGCGCCGGAAGTTGCTCGCCGGAGTCTTGCTTGGCCAGTGTTTCGTACGCATCTAGCATTTGCTCGACGCGGCGGTAGGCGTCAAATGGCGGTTCAAGATCATCCAGCGCGATCTTTATTTCCGCAACTTGAGCGGCGATCAGTCGCTCGCGCAAGAACTGAGGAAGGTCATACGGCTTGTGCTCGACATCAAGCCCGAACTTGAGGTTCTTGGGGTTTACCTTGCCGACGTGAAGGTCGGAGATGTAACGCATCACGCATACCGTCAGCGCGAGGTCGAATTGAGCCAAGTCGGCTTCGCTCGGAGCGGGTGTCGGCCTCTGCATCTGCGCAATCCGACCGGGCCATTGCCCTCCGTCGTAGTCATCGGCCGAGAGTCCCTTGTCGTCGGCGGCTTGAAGAGTCGCGATGACGGCCAGAGCCTGCAGGGTCGGATGCGAATCGCGCATCCAGGTCAGGGTGTAATTCGTGGACCCGTAGAAATTCTGAATGTTCGTGCGGCAATCGCTGAAATTTGGCCACTTGAGCACCGAGAGGCTGCCCGCGTCGATCCATCCCCGCAGGGTCGAGATTGCTTCCGGAGAAATCGGTTGTCCCGCAGGCGTCGCTGCGGGGGGTTGAGGGGACGCACTAGCTTGCGCCGACGGCACGGCGGCGAAAGTCGGGCAGAGAGAGACAGCCTGACTACCGGCGACCGCGATCAGCGCGCTCAGCGTCAGCCGAAGCGCACCTCGCCGGCGCAACCGTAGTCTCATGAAGAAATCGTTCCCATGCGCGGACCGAACTTAGTACGGTCGAGAGCCGATAAAGCGATCAAACCGAAAAGGCTTTCCGACCTAAGATGGAGCTTGTGTTGCAGGGCGCCTATGGGTTGCTCTTCCAGGCAAGCCGCTCCTGCCCATGCGGATCGTTCTCTATGCGGCATTGGTTGTCGAAGATCATTGTCGCCCGGCTTCGCTCGGAATAAGCAGGCCACTCTGGAATCAAATCGTTGTTCGGATTACCGTGGTGCGCAAACGCGATCCAGGTCCTGCTCATCTTCTCGGCTAACGCGAATCGAGTCGGCGAAGCGCCGGTTAGGGGCGAGGTTTTAACCGTGTCGAAAACGAACGGAATTTCTAAAGCGTGCGGCGATTTGAGCAGACCGCCGAGCACCGACGTCTCCCAGGTGAACATGTAGACGAATACCGGCGCCGCTTGTTGCGCGACCTTACGGTCCGCCGTGACCAGCGAGGGTATGCGCATCGCATGGTCGGTAACGATCGCCAAAACCAGGTCGCGCCGAGAGTCATTGGGCCTTGCGCGGCGATATGACTCAAGAATCGCGTCGCCACTCTCGCCGACGAAGGTCCGAACCCGTTCGCGCATGGTGGTCTCATCGAGCTTGTCGAGCCAAGGAGCCAGCCCGAAGAAAAGCGTCATCTCATCCTTGTTGGTTCCGATAATCAGCGGCACGCTGGCCGAGATTCGGGGCGCGACGGGCGCGAACGGACCGGAAGGCAGGTGCTTTCCATCGACCACCGGGTTGAAGCCGACGCGCCTGCGGTTGGCGAAAGACATCATGCTGACTCTTCTTAGTACCGCGGCCTGCGCATCGGCGAGCCGCTGCGCCGGGATTTGCCGAAGCTGCGGCGCTTGCGACTGACCGAGCCCCAACTCGGCGAGCAGCTGTTTGGCCGTTTCGGAGGCGTCGTCACGGCTTGCCATCTGAACCGCGGGCCCGCTCTGGATGATTGCCTTATGGAAAAGGCCCTGTGCGGCGGGCATTGCCATCAGGACGCTGACTTTCGCGCCACCGCCAGACTCACCGAAGATCGTTACGTTGCCGGAGTCGCCGCCAAAGGTTGCGATGTTGTCGCGCACCCATTGAAGCGCTGCGACGATGTCGAGCATCCCGGCGCTGCCCGACGAGGCGAATTCGGGGCCCGCTAGATCCTCGAGATGCAAATAGCCGAACGCGCCCAGCCGATGGTTGATCGTTACCACCACCACGTCGCCTTTGCGGCAGAGAGTCGTGCCGTCGTACCAGGGAGACGCGCCGGAGCCCGATATAAATGCACCGCCGTGACACCAGAACATCACCGGTCGTTTGATCCCGTCGTTGACCGCCGGAGTCCATACATTCAGCACGAGGCAGTTCTCGCTCATCGGCTCGAGCTCACGCTCCCCGAAAAGCTTCAGCATCTCGGCCGGCATCGCGAAGGCGTTATCCTCTTGGATCGCGCGAGGGCCGTAATTGCACGTATCGCGGATACCGGACCATGGCGCCGGTTTGGTCGGCGGCATGAATCGACGCGATCCGTCAGCTGGGCCACCATAAGGGAGGCCCTTGAAGACCTTGATTCCCTCACTTTCGAACCCACGAATCCTGCCGGCTGCCGTCTCGACAATCGTATGATCAGCCATTGATGACTTCCTTTGCGCTACAATCGAGCGACGACCGTAGACGCTATTTTGGGCTAAGCCCTGCGAGCGAACCTCTTCGAGCGCGCACCACACCATCCCCTTCAGTCGCAAGTGGACTCAACGAACTGAGCTCACGCCAAGTCAAATATCAGGGCTTCGGCCGAATCTGAAGTCGCGATTTCAAGTGAACGCTCGTCCGTCGCAACCCCGTCGCCAGCTTCGATCAACTGTCCGTTGAGGTGGATCGAGCCGCGAGCGATCTGCAGCCATGCCTGACGACCGGCGATGAGTTCAAAGCCAATCGACTTGCCGCGGCTTGGGGTCACCAGGTAGATCCTTGCGTCTTGATGAATCAAGACCGCCCCGTCCGACGGTTGCGGACCTGCCAGTAGAAGAGGTCTCTGGGCGCCAGCGGACAAGTCGAAAGCGCGCTGTTCGTAGCTTGGAGGTAAGCCTTGAACGTTCGGCGTGATCCAGATCTGTAGGAAATGTACCGACTGCGACTCCGAAGGATTAAACTCACTGTGCTGGATCCCGGTTCCAGCGCTCATTCGCTGGATGTCGCCAGGTTCAATGGTCGATCCGTTGCCAAGGCTGTCCTTGTGCTGAAGAGATCCTTCGAGCAGGTAGGTGACTATCTCCATATCGCGGTGGCTGTGCGTGGCGAAGCCCGTTCCCGCCTTAACCCGGTCCTCGTTGATCACCCGCAGTTGGCGGAACCCCATCTGGGAGGGTTCGTAGTAGTCGCCGAAGGAAAACGTGTGCCGACTATCCAGCCAGTCGATCCGGGTTCGACCACGTTCGGATCCCTTTCTTATTTTGGTCATGCTCAGTTCCTTCGCCCCTTGGGAGATTCAGATCTTGTATCGCCAGTGACCGCCTAACGGCTGAACATGAGTGAGTAGGCCTGCCAGACTCGGATCCGATCCCTGGTATAAAGCCGTCCGGGCTTCTACGCGATGTTTGCTCGGCATCAATTCGGGTCGAGATCGTTGGGCTTCCAAACTCGGCATGCTGAAAAGACTAACACGAAGCCATCAATGGGGCACAAAGTCGGCGCCGACGGTCTTCTCCTCCGCGATCGATTCTACCCAGGAGCGCGGTTGCCGCTAGACCGATTGAGGGGTCTAAGGTCTCTTGGTCGATCACGCCCTTAGTAGTCTTGCGGCCAAAGAACCAGGGCTGAGCCTTTCTTTTGGCCGACCTGGGCTCGTTGGCGCGACTAATGCGGAAAGATCCTCGATCAGTAGAGTCGCGTCCTTGCGAGCTCGTGGCGCTGCATGGCCCCGATCGGTTGCCGCTTGTGGGCGGCCTTCGGATTCATTGTGGCAAATCTCCTTGCGATAAATCGGCGCGGCAGCGTAGTCCCAAATCAAATCCGATCCCATCCGACTCGGGCAGATTCCGTCAAGCGTGGCCGCGACGCGCTACCCAGAAGTTCCCCCGCCCGATCCGATTGCGACCGCGCGACCACAGCCAGCGGCCAACCCATTCGCGCTCGGTTTTCAGCAACCGCGCTAAATGCGAATCGGTAGCGCGCTATTGGCGGCGCCTCTTACCAAGGGTTCAGATCGTCGTCGCAAAGGCAGCCGATCCGCGCCGTTATACGGGAGCGGGAAGGAACCGAGCATTGCCCAGTCTGGCGTTCGGGTCTCGATCTTGACCTTCGTGACAGTCGGCGACACATTCCTGTACTGTTAGGCGAGAAAGTATTGGGCCCATGAAGCTGACGATTGAACCGCCGCAAGAGCACATGGCTGGGCCAAAGCTTTGAATCTACCTTTACTAGGGGTGCTTCAGGCGCGCATCAAACCAAGGAAGCCCGGCCGCCCCAACTTTGGGATGCGCCCTAAGACCCTATGCTCTGAAGGGAGCAGCGGTCCCAACCGTTCGCGGCTGAGGTCTGCAGGGTTGCCGATTGCTTTGGCCACCGCCTGTCTTGCGATCGGGTGCTCGCCGAAGAACTCGACCCGTGAGGCGGTTGTTCGCCCGGTCAAAA
>DASXNP010000358.1:0-3154 GCA_036494985.1 Binataceae bacterium (SeqCode) | reverse complement strand
ATGATCCCGGCCTCTACCAGCGCCTGGCCGTATTCCTGGATCAGAATCGTTTGGGAGCGCAGCAGGAAGAAGTCTATCGTCGCGCCATGGCCCGTTTTCCCGATCGCTCCTGGTGGGATAAGTTGGCGCGCTTTTATTTGCGCCAGCGCCGGGACTCGGAATTCGAGCAGCTCACACGCCAAGCGGTCGAAAGTTTCAACGGTACCGATCTCGAAGAATATTTCAAAAACGTGTGGGGGAGCCAGGCTCTTTACTTGCGGCTGAATCAGTACGCGAATCGGAGGTTTCCGCACAATTCGCTCTTCGTGCGCAACCTGCTTCGCGCGTATCACATGCATGATACCTATGATGAAGCCGCATGGGAGGCCCTCATACGGCAGCACTGGTTTGAAGAGTCGGACCTGCGCAACGAATTTTTTGAATTCCTCTCCCGCACCGACCAGCTCGAATCCGAACTTGCCAAAGTCGAACAGATGGCTCCGGATGCCGCCAGCTGGGAAAACAATCCCGTAGCGGCTGACTTTATAGCCCAGGCTAATCTCTGGCGTTCACATTTCGAGCAAAGCGCACCAGAGCTCGAGTCACTCGCCAAGCAATACCCGGCAGAAACTGAGCTTGCCCGCACGGCATCCTCGGTGTATCGATCGCTCGCGTACTTCGATCCTTCCCGAACCGCCGTCGCGGCCAAGATCGAAATCAACCTCTCCCATTTCAATCCTCGCGACACCGAAACTCTTTCGCGCATCGGCGATATTTACGCCGATTCCGAACAGTTCACCCAAGCCGCTCCCTATTGGGAACGCATTCCGCAAGTCGCTCCCGGGCAGCCGGGCGGCTATCTTGAAGCGGCCACGATTTACTGGGATTACTTCGACTTCCCCAATGCTCTCCGTGTGCTGAAGGAAGGCCGCGTTCACCTGAACAAACCCAATCTGTACTCCTATGAGGCGGGTGCAATTCACGAGAATCAGCGCGACTATCCGAACGCGATTGACGAATATGTGAAGGGTGCTCTCGAAAACCCTGGTTCGTCGGCAGAGTTCCGACTTGTCGAACTGGCCCGCCGCCCCAAGCTGCGCGACTTAGTCGATCGCGCGACCGCCAGGGCAGCGGTTTTACCGAATCCACCCATGCCGGCCGTATATTTGCGCGTAAAAGTCCTGGAGGCTCAAAACCGCAAGCCGGAAATGGAATCGTTCCTGGATGCGGTTGTCGGCAATGTCATGTCTCTTGAACAGGCCGAAGCCATAGGAAATCTCGCCCAGGAGAAATCGCTCGAAACCCTGCGCCAGCATGCTCTCGAAAAGCAGCTTGCGCTCACCACCGATCCAGTCCGCCGCCTCGAACTACGTTACTCGCTGGTCCGTCTTTTCGAGAGTCATAAAGACTTTCCGCAAGCCGAAAGCAATATGGAAGCCTTGTACGAAGAGAATCCGAAAATTCTTGGCGTGGTGCGTTCGACGGTGGACTTTTATTGGAATGCGAAGAGATACCCCCAGGCCATCACGGTCCTCGTCGAGGCCGCGAAAACTGCGAATCCGGACTTAAAGAAGCAATTCACCTACGAAGCGGCCCGCAAGGCCACCGACGCCAAGAATTTCGAGCAGGCACGCGAGCTCTTGACCAGTCTTCTCGCGAGCGATGCCTACAATGGCGAATACCTAGCGGCGATGGCCGACGCCTATGCCCGGGCGGGAGACGACACTGGCTTAGAGCAGTTCTATCGCGACAAGATCACGGTGTTTCGCAGCGCATCGTTGTCGCCCGACATGCGTAAGACGCAAATTTCGAGCTTGCGCCGCGGGCTGATTCCCGCACTCACCCGCAACCGGGATTATTCCGGCGCGGTCGATCAATACATCGAATTGATCAACAGTTTCCCGGAAGATGACGCCCTGGTCACCGAGGCGGCGCTTTACACCGCGCGATACCAGCGGCAATCGCAGCTGATCGATTTCTATTCCAAGGCGGTCGCCGAATCGCCGCGTGACTATCGCTGGGCCATGGTGCTGGCTCGCATCTATACGAATCTGGAAAATTATTCGCCGGCCATCGACACCTATTCGAAGGCGGTCAAGATTCGTCCGGATCGCTCTGACCTTCTGATTGCGCGCGCCGGGCTGGAAGAGCGCCTGATGCACTTTGACGATGCCGCCGCGGACTACCTGCGCATTTATCAGCTTAACTACAAAGACCCGCAGTGGATGGAAAAGCTCGCGGAAACCCGCGCCCGCCAAGGTCGAACCACCGATACCGTAGTGGCGCTCAAAACCGCCTTAATCGACGGTCGCCCGGAAAACGCTTTGAATTACTTCGAAGTGGCGCGCCGCCTCGAAGCCTGGGGAATGCTCGATGAGGCGCGCGGCTTCGCCGAGCAGGGAGTCTCAACCGCGGGCGCGGATTTGCTGGCTGAGCCGCAGTTTCTGAACGGCGCAAAGACTTACGTGCGCATCCTGACCCGGCTCCGCAAACCGGAGGACGGATACGACCGCATGGAAACTGCGCTTTCGGATGCGTCCGCGATGGTCAAGATTGTGGAAGAGCAGGTTGCGCGGCAGGGCATCACGAGCATTACCAATCAAGCCTGGCGCGCGCAATTGCGGCAGAATCGAATCGACACCGCCCGCAACGGGATGGCGGCGACGCTCGAAGAGATGGGCAATACCGTGAATGCGTATTCCACGCCCGAAGAACGCTTGAGTTTCGCCGCTTTTGTCGAAGCCAAGCGTAAACTTATGAGCATCTCCGAGGTCGAGAAATTCGCGATTCCGCTGGCGCAGTCTGCAACCCTTGCCGACCAGGAAGCGCGCTGGCGATTCGAGGTGCTGAGCGCGCAGTCGCGCACTGGGGAGAATTACGCCCAGATCCAGCCCTTAATCGAGCTCGAGCGGCATCGCGGCCGCTTTAAGGAACTGGCCAAGGTGATGGAGCAGTTTGCGGCAACCTGTCGTCCCGGCCTGAAGACGCCACCGCTCGTCGCCGCTGCCGATGCGTATCGTTCCGCGGGAGATCAGGCCAATGAATTGCGAATGTGGAATGCAATTTTTGACCTCGGAACCTTGGATACCACCCATCAGCAACGGTTTTTCGAGTTGGCCTTGGCGCGAGATCCGGATGAACTGGTGCGCATCGCAGGCCGGTGGATACCCCCCGG
>DASXNP010000357.1:0-1605 GCA_036494985.1 Binataceae bacterium (SeqCode) | reverse complement strand
TGGTGCGGTGGACTTCCTCAACAAGCCTATCGAGCCTCACATTCTGCGCAGCAAGGCCAGTGTGTTCTTTGAGCTTTATCAGCAGCGCCACCAGATCGCTGCTCAACGCGACGAGCTCAAGTCCTATGCCGCGGCCCTCATCGAGGCGGACAGGCGCAAGGATGAGTTCCTGGCCACGCTCGCGCATGAGTTACGCAATCCCCTCGCGCCGATACGCAACGGGCTCGACATCCTACGGACGTCTCCAACAGCGCCGAACGCCGAAGAGATCCGCGACGTCATGGACCGACAGCTCTCGCATCTTGTGCGGTTGGTCGACGATCTCCTGGATGTGTCGAGAGTGAGCCAGGGCAAGATCGATCTTCGCAAGGCGCGCATCGCGTTGAGCGACGTCATTAAGACCGCGATTGATGCGAGCAATCCGCTGATCATTGCCGATCGTCACGAACTTAAGCTCGATACGTCGGAGGCTCCAGTGTGGCTGGACGCCGACCTTATGCGACTGTCTCAGGTCGTCAGCAATCTTCTCAACAACGCCGCGAAATATACCCCTGAGGGCGGCGCGATCGTTCTTTCAACGCGACGGGTAGGCGACGAGGCCGTCGTGACCGTCTCCGACAATGGCGTCGGCATTCCTTCCGATATGCTTCCGCGGGTTTTTGATCTCTTCACTCAGGTTCGCGACAACCTGGATCGCTCACGTGGCGGCCTCGGAATCGGCCTCGCCCTCGTGAAGCAGCTTGTGGAGATGCATGGCGGATCCATCACGGCCCAAAGCGCCGGCCCCGGCAAGGGCAGCGCCTTCCGCCTGCGTCTGCCTGTGATGCAATTCGTCCCGGCGGCGTCAGACGGGGCTGAACCCGATTCAGATCTGGCGCCGCAGAAGGCTGCGCTGAAGGTCCTGATTGTGGACGACAATGTCGATGTCGCGCAGACAATGGGCTGGATACTGGAGACGATCGGTCACGACTATCGGATGGTTCATGAAGGTAAGCTCGCCGTTCAGACGGCGCAGGACTACCGACCCGACGCAATCCTGCTCGACATCGGGATGCCCGGCATGGACGGTTATGCTGTTTGCCGCGCTCTTCGCGAGCAGACGCTCTTCGACGATACGGTGATCATTGCGCAGACCGGATGGGGCCAAACCCAAGCGCGCGCGGCTCCGGGCGAATCAGGATTCGATCACCATCTGGTAAAGCCGGTGACGATGGACCGGCTCGAAGAATTGCTGGCCGATATCGCCTCGGCGCGGGGGAAAAGCCACGTCGCAAACTGAAGTGGAAGCGGCGCGCGACAGACACAATCTTTGGGGTCAGCGGGTTCGAATGGTCGGAGTGGCGGGATTCGAACCCACGACCCCTAGTCCCCCAGACTAGTGCGCTAACCGGGCTGCGCTACACTCCGACTTGAGCGCCTTATAGAGAAGCCTGGGCGGCCGCGCAACGCGGACAAGCGGCGGCGGGATTCTCAGCCTCTGCGCGCGAGTTCGAGGAGGCGCTCGCATTCGGTGAGATCGGCCAGAACCTGCTGCAAGCAGGCAATCTGCGCTTCGCTGAGGCTCGGCCCGGCCGGCGCTGGGCTCGACCATTCGCCGCCTTCGCC
>DASXNP010000356.1:0-9070 GCA_036494985.1 Binataceae bacterium (SeqCode) | reverse complement strand
GGTCTCGCCGTAGATTTTCGACACCCACCCGGCGTAGTAACGGAAGGTCTCAGCCGCGCCTGGTATATCGATATTCTTGGATTCGAAGATCGCTTTGCCGTTATCCAGCGTTTCGAGTTCGGCGAGTTCGTCGGCGTGCTGCTCGATCAATTCCGCGATCTTATAAAGATAACGGGCGCGTTGATGCGGTCCGATCTGGCTCCATTTGCCGCTCTCGAAAGCGGCGCGAGCGTGTTTGACCGCCTCATCGACGTCGGCCTTGTCTCCCTCCGCCACGAGCGCAAGCACTTCCTCATTGGCCGGATTGAGGGTTTCAAAAGTCTTACCCGATTTCGCCGGAACCCATTTGCCGCCGATAAGCAGCTTCTTGGGGCCCGTCTTGAGGAACTCCAGAGCCGCCTTGCTGGTCGCGCCTCGCGCGGCGCGTTCTATCGAGGGTGATACTGCCATAGCTGAATCTCCTTGGATCTTTCGACTCGATTCTTGGCGTTGCGCGATAAGCCGCTCCAGTCAGGAGCCTCTGGCTCACCGCGTATCCACAACCTTTATGATCTCGCACGACCGTCCCACAAACGCAAACCTTGGGCTTAAGAATCCACCCCTTGAGGCCGCGGCACGCGGTACAGGACGTGGGGGGCGCCCGCGTGGACGATTTGGCGTTCGAACATCAGACCTGACTTCTCCATTACCCGGCGCGAGGCGCGATTGCTGGGCAGGGTGAACGCGACGACATTGGGCAGGCCGAGCCGGTTGAAGGCGATGCGAATCAATTCGTCCGTTATCTCGCTGGCGAGACCGGCTCTCCAGAACTCCGGCATCAAAGCGTAGAGCACTTCAACCTCTGCCACGCCCTCGATTTCGATATGGCGCAACCCAGCGCGGCCCGCGAACTCGCCGCTGGCCAAATCGTTCAGAATCCATATGCCGTAGCCGTGGCGATCCCAGTGGGCCAGCGAAGCATCGAGAAACTCGCGAGTTTGCTCGGCGGAGAGCGGTCCGCCGAGCGTGGCCATTACGGCGGGATCGCGATTCATGCGATCGAGAAACTCGAAATCGGCGCCGCTGATTCGCTGCGCCTTCAAACGCTCGGTTTGAAAATATTCGATTGAGTCCATCCGGACGATTTTGCCCCCGCCGCGCGGGCTGGATATTGTTACCCGAATTCAACTCTCTGTCGCTATGCCGATCAAACAGACGCCGCTAGTCGCCCAATACCTCAAAGTCAAGGACCAAGTCCCCGACGCGATCCTGTTGTTCCGGCTCGGCGACTTCTACGAGATGTTCTTCGAGGATGCGGAGATCGGCGCCCGCGAGCTTGATATCCAGCTTACATCGCGCTCCAAAGACGGCGTGCCGCTGTGCGGCGTACCGTACCATTCGGTGCAACCCTACATCGCGCGGCTGCTTAAAGCCGGGCACAAGGTCGCGATTTGTGAGCAGACGGCCGCCGCGGAGAGCGGCGTGCGCGGCCTGATGCCGCGCCAGATCGTCCGCGTGATCACCCCCGGTACCGCGAACGAAGAGCTGGTGCTGGCAGCGGGCGAGAGAAGCTTCCTGCTCTCGCTCACTCCCGGGGCGGAGGGCTTCGCGCTGGCTGCGATCGAAGTCTCGACCGGCGAATTCGTTGTCACCACGGTGCGCGACGGCCTAAATCTGCAGGAGGAGGTGAAGCGGCTTGCACCGAAGGAAGTCCTGCTTCCAGGCAATCTCGCAAATCCCCCTGCGTGGATCGCGAGCGGCGACTGGGCGGTTTCGACCTATGAACCGGACCCGCGCGCGGCAGCCGCGCTCAAGGTCAGGTTTGGCGACGTCGCTCTCCCCGACATCCATCAAGCCGAAGCGGCGGGCGCCGCTCTGCTTTACGTCGAAGGGACCTTTGGTGGCGACCTCGGTCATCTGAGCGCGCCGCGGCCATATCGGGTAAGCGAATTTCTGCTGGTTGATGAAACCAGCCGCCGTCATCTCGAGCTGGTGGTCTCCAGCGACGGCGCGAAACAGGGTTCCTTGCTCGGGCTCCTCGACGAAACCGCCACGCCGATGGGGGCGCGGGCGCTTTCGCAATGGATAGTCTACCCGCTGATCGATCCGGCCGCGATTAATCAGCGGCTCGACGCGGTCGAGGAATTCTTTGAGGGCGACCTCGGAGGAGCGATTCCCGAATCGCTCAAACTCATCGGCGATTTGGAGAGGCTCGCGGGCCGCGTTGGCTGTTTTCGCGCTTCGCCGCGCGATTGCCAGCGGATTGCCCGGGCGCTGAAGGCGGTCTCGAACATCAAAAGCGCGCTCGACTCGACGCCTAGCGTCGCGATCGGGCAAATCGCCGCGCGCGCCAGTTCGCTCCCGCAAGTAGCGGCGAGTATCGAGGCAGCGATCGGCGACGGGCCGCCGGCCGATGCGCACGACGGCAATGTGATCAGGGCCGGCTTCGATCCGCGCGTCGATGAGCTCCGCTTCCTAGCCTCCGACGCACGTGGATTCATTGCGCGGCTGGAAGCGCGTGAACGCGAACGCAGCAAAATCCCGTCGCTTAAGGTGCGTTACAACAGCGTCTTCGGCTATTACCTAGAAGTTACCAAGACCCACCTCGAGCGGGTGCCAGCGGATTACGAGCGCAAGCAGACCCTGGTTTCGGCCGAGCGCTTCACGACCCCTGAGCTAAAAGATCTCGAACGAAAAATTTTAAGCGCCGAATCCGGACTGAGAGAACTCGAACTTCAACTTTTCACCAAGCTACTGCGCGATCTCGCGGCGTACATCGGGACTATTCAAGAGACCGCGCGGGCAATTGGCGAGTTGGATGCGCTGAGGTCGCTTGCGGGGGTGGCGCGCCGACGCGGCTACGTACGCCCCATCCTTAATATCGGCGCTCGGATCGAGATCCGCGACGGACGCCATCCGGTGCTCGAAGCGGGTCTCAAAGCCGGTGAGTTTGTCGCCAACGACCTGATTGTCGACCCCGACGAACGCCAGCTTCTTTTGATCACCGGTCCCAACATGGCGGGCAAATCGACTTACTTGCGACAGGTGGCGCTGATCGTTGTCATGGCGCAGATGGGCAGTTTCGTGCCCGCGTCGGAGGCGCAAATCGGGATCGTCGATCGGATTTTCACCCGCATCGGGGCCCGTGACGAGTTGCGGCGCGGCGAATCCACCTTCATGGTCGAGATGCGCGAAACGGCGCGCCTCCTCAAGGGCCTGACCAAGCGCAGCTTGCTTTTGCTCGACGAGGTCGGGCGCGGCACCAGCACTTTCGACGGCCTTGCGATCGCCTGGGCGATTGCGGAATACCTCCATGATTCGGGGCGGGCAAAGGTTTTGTTCGCCACCCATTTTCATGAGCTAGTCGATCTCGCGCGCGAGCGGTCACGCGTAAAGAATCTTTCGATGGCGGTGCGCGAATGGGCGGGCGAGGTGATCTTTCTGCGGCGCGTAGTCGAGGGAGCCGCCGGGCGTAGTTACGGAATTCAAGTCGCGCGCCTTGCCGGATTGCCCGATAGCATCGTCGCCCGCTCGCGCGAAATCCTTGCCAATCTCGAACAGGGTGAACTCGATGAAGCCGGAATGCCGCGGCTTGCGCGCGAACGCAAGCGCAGGGAGACTGCGGCCAATCAGATGAACCTGTTCTCGACCGAACAGGACCGGTGCTTGGGCGAATTAAGGTCGATTGATATCGACCGTCTGACTCCAGTCGAAGCGCTCAACGTCTTGGCGAGGCTCTCCGCTCTGATCCGCAAATAGCCGACCTGCGCCGCCCGGGCCGCGATTTACACTAGTAGGTACCTTGCGTAGCCTCATTAGCAGTCGATCCCTTCGCGTCAGTCGGTCGGCAGGGACGGTCGGGCGGAGTGAAACGGGTGGTGAGGCGACGAAGTATCGCTCTTGTTGGGTGTATCGCAGCGCTAGCTCTGGGTAGGGGCGCCGAGTGCACCACTCTTAGAGTAAGCGATGCCCGCCTTGTGCACCGCGGCGATATCACTGAAATTCTTCTCGCGACCAACCATCGCGCGCGATGCAGTCTCAGCCGTCACGGCGACGAGTTATGGCTCGACCTTGCCGACACACGGTTGGATATTCCGCCGCGTCCGTTGTTCGGGTTCGAATCACCGCCTTTAAGGGTTTTGCGCGCCATCGATCAAGCCGATTCTGGCGCTCGGGTGGTGATCGAAGTAACGGAACCGACCGATTATGCGATCGCGGCGCTGCCGTATGAATTGATCATAAGGCTCGCCCCCGCGGGCCGAGCGCCGGATATTGCGGCGCCGTTAATGATTCCAAGTCCAGCGCCGAAAATGGCTTCGAATGATCGCAAACGCTCAAGCGAGCGGCAGCCCAAAGCATTGCCCGCGCCGGCCAAAGACACCCCCTCGCAGGAGTTCGCGGCCAAGGATCACGATCAACTCCTGACGCTCCAACCGCCCAGCACCGCCCGGGCGAGCCTTCAGCTGCCCGATGATCGGGCTTTTTCGCGGGGCAGGGTGGTGGTCGATGCGGGTCATGGCGGTTATGACCCCGGCACCCGCTCCGCCGACGGCTTGCTCGAGAAGGACATTGCTTTACAGATTGCGCAGCGCCTGGCGCAGAGGCTCCAGCGCCAGGGGCTCGAAGTTGAATTGACTCGCGACAGTGATACTTTTGTTAGCCTTTCGCAACGCACCAATGCCGCGAATCGGGCCGATGCCGACCTGTTCGTGTCGATTCACTTGAATTCGAGCCCAAACCCCGCCACGTCCGGGTTGGAAGTCTACTATCTCAACAACACCACCGACCGTGCGACCATCCGGCTGGCCCGGATGGAAAATGGGGACGCTGCCAGCTATGGCGATTCCACGGAACCCAACCTAAACTACATTTTGAGCGACCTCCGCCAGCAGTATAAGGCGACGCAGTCGTCATCGCTGGCACGAATGATTGATGCAAGCTTCGAAGCCGAGATGCGCAATTACTTCGGCCAAAGCGCACGCAGTCTCGGCGCGAAGAAGGGGCCGTTTTACGTGCTCGTAGGAGCCCACATGCCGGCGGTGCTGGTCGAGTGCGGATTCCTCTCCAACCGCGAAGAGGGCCACCGCCTCGCATCGCCTGATTATCAGGACCATCTGGCAACTGGTATCGCCAGCGCGGTGATCGATTACCTTAATTCGACCACGGCGGTCGGAAACTTGTGAGCATCGACTCGGTCAGCGATCAACCCGCGCTCGACGCCTTGGTCGCGCGTGGTGCGATCCCCGACGAAGACGGCCTATTCGAGGAGATTCAGGCGACCCGAGGTGCCGGGCCGATCGCCAGATCCTATATCGAAGCGGTCCGCGACGGACTCAAACAACAGCACCTGGCCGGCGCCAGCGGCTCCGAAATCGTCTTTGCGCTGACCGCCGCGACGGATCGCCTGGTGCGCGCCCTCTATCGATACGCGGAAGCGGAGCACAACCGGCGCTTTCCCCGGCTCAACGCGCGAATCGCGGTCGTCGCGCGGGGTGGCTACGGGCGCGGCGAGCTCAACCCGTATTCCGACATTGACCTTCTGTTTCTTCACGAAGCCAAGCGCAGTCCGCACACCGAAGTCGTCGCAGAGACGATCCTCTATGGTTTGTTCGATTCGGGTTTCGTAATTGGGCAGACGACGCGCAACGTACGCGAGTGCTCTCGCTTGACGCAGGTAAAGCTCGAAGAGATGACCGCGCTGCTCGACGCCCGATTCCTAGCCGGTGATCAGAAGCTGTTCGCGGATTTGGAGAAGGCGATCGCGGGCGGGGCGACCGATCGGAATCGGCGTGCGTTCTTCAAGGCCAAACTGCAGGAAAGCGTCGAGCGCCATTCGAAGTACGGCGATTCGATTTACCTGCTCGAACCGGAAATCAAACAGGGAGAAGGCGGGCTGCGCGATCTGCACACGGCGATGTGGCTGGCGAAAATGAAGTATCGGGCGCATTCGCTTGAGGAACTAGTGCAGAAGGCGGTGCTGCGCGAAGCGGAGGTCAAGGTTGTGCAGCTTGCCCGCGACTTTCTGTGGCGGGTGCGCAACTCGATGCATTTCTTAAGCGGTCGTGAAGACGATCGGTTGACCTTCGAGAACCAGGAGAAGATTGCGCCGATTATGGGATTCAAGGCGGGCGCCGACCAGGGGACGGCCAGTGCCAAGCTGATGGAAGCGTACTACGCCAACGCGACCACCATCTATCAATTTGCCGAAGACCTGATTGCGCGAGTGACCGAGGAGTCCGAGCGAGTTAGCGCGTTCAGGTTCGGTTTTGGACGGGAAATTCGCAGCGGCGTCATCATTCAACGCAAGCACCTGGGCATCGCCGACCCGCAGCTCTTCGTCAAGGATTCGCTAAACCTCGTGACGATATTCGCTGATTGCCAAGCGCACAACGTGACGCTCTCGAGCAAGGCCTATCAAATCGTGCGCGAAAGCCTGCATCTGATTGACGACCAGTTTCGCACCGATCCCCGCACCGGCGCCGCGCTGATGTCGATCCTCAAGGGCCGCAGCGGAGTCGCTACTACGTTGGAGGCGATGCACCGCACCGGCGTGCTCGGTGCGATCATACCCGAGTTCGGCAAACTCAACGCGCGGGTGATTCAGGACCTGTACCACATCTACACGGTCGATCGGCACTCGCTGGTCGCGGTGCGCGAGATGGAGCGCCTGCGCGCGGGTGAGTTCAAATCTTCCAACCAACTTCTGACCGACGTCTCGCGCGAACTCGACTCGGTGCCCTTGGTTTTGTTGGCGCTGCTGCTCCACGACATCGGCAAGGGCCACGGCCATGACCATGATGCGCGCGGCGCGCTCCTGACCGAAGAGGTCTCAGCTCGACTCGGGTTGAGCGAAGAAGAGACCGAGCTGGTAGTCTTCCTGGTTCGCAACCACCTGCTGATGTCTCAGGTTGCCCAGAAGGGGGACCTTGATGACGAGACCATGGTTGGAGAATTCGTTCGTACGGTTGGTTCGATCGAGCGAATGAAGGCGCTTTATCTGCTGACCTTTGCCGACATGCGAGCCGTTGCACCCAAGGTTTATAACAACTGGCGCGATATGCTGCTCGGCGATCTCTACTTTAGGGCGCTGAAGAGACTTGAGCAGGGCGACCGCGAAGCGGTCGATCCGGAACGCCGCGTGGCAGAGATGAAGCAGGAAGTAAGCGTACGTCTGAGCGAAGCCAACGC
Organism: Binataceae bacterium (SeqCode); assembly: GCA_036494985.1. Lineage (GTDB taxonomy): Bacteria > Desulfobacterota > Binatia > Binatales > Binataceae > DASXNP01. Next base: position 1,903 of record DASXNP010000356.1, on the reverse strand, counting down.
GACGCCGGCGGCGATCGCTCATTTCCTCGAGCCGATGCCGGACCGATATTTTCTCACCATGCCGGAAGATGATATCGCGCTTCATTTCCAGCTGATAACCAATCTTGGCGATCAGTTGTTCGCGACGCGCCATCGTCACTTCACCGATCGCGAGTACACCGAGTACATCGTGGTAACACGCGATCAGCCCGGACTGTTCTCGAAAATCGCCGCCGCCCTGACGGCCAACGGCTTGAGCATTCTGTCGGGGCGGATCACGACCAGGCTCGACGGGATCGTGCTCGACATATTTCGAATTTCGCATCAGGCAAATGCAAGTGCCATGGCGCTGGAAGAAGAACGCTGGGAGCGGGTCGATCAGGACCTCGAGCGCGTCATCAGTGGCGCGCAGGACGCCGAGCAATTGGTCGCGAAAATGCTGGCAGAGCAGTTGCGCGGGAAGCATTTCGCCGCGCGGGTTGCAACTGAGGTAACCATCGACAATCGGCTGTCGGATGAGTTCACGGTGGTCGACGTCTTTACCCAGGATCGGATAGGTCTGCTATTCGCAATTACCAACACCCTTTTCCGGCTCGGCCTGCATATCCACCTGGCGCGAATTTCGACCAACGCGTTTCAGGCGCTCGATGTGTTCTACGTCACCGACGCCTCCGGTAATAAGATCACCGACCTGCGCAAGCTTCGCGAGTTGCGCGACGAACTAACCATGAGGCTCGAACCCCAACAGGAGCAGCCGGCGGCGTGAAGGGCGAGGGCTCGGAGGATGTGCGGTCCGCCTCCTGGGACACGCTGGTTGAGCGCCATATGGTCCGGCAGGCGGTGGAACGCGGCTTGGCGCGCAATTCGCTGGACGCGTATGGCCGGGACCTGGCGGATTTCGTCCGCTTCTGCGCCCGCGGAAAAGTCGAGCCCGTCAATCTCGACGCCGGCGCGCTCGGGAGCTACATGTCGACGCTCGCCGAGCGCGGGATGCGGCCGAGCAGCCAGCGACGGCGACTTGCGAGTATACGGGGACTAGTCCGCGCGATGATGGAAGGCAAGGTCATCGCTCGCGATCCGTCGACTGCGGTCAGGCTGCGCCCTCATCCGCGTCCGCTGCCTAGAACGCTGACAGTGAAAGACCTCGAAAATCTGCTGGACGCCGTCGACTCGCACACCGCGCGCGGCGCTCGCGATCGAGCGATGCTCGAGTTGGCGTATGGGAGCGGCCTTCGCGTTTCCGAGCTGGTCTCGATTAGGCTTGAGCAAATCAACCTCGCCGCGCGCTTATTGGTCGTTCAAGGCAAGGGCGGCAAGGAGCGCATGGTGCCGATTGGCAAGGCCGCCGCGCGGGCCTTGCGGGCCTATCTGGGCGGAACAACGAGTCTAACGAAAAGCGGTCTACCGCCGCGTGCGGAATTGCTCAAGGGCCGTCGGTGTGCGGCCGTGTTTGTCACCCGCCTGGGCAAGGCGATGACCCGGCAAGGGTTCTTCAAGGCCTTAAAACAGTGGGCAAGCGGCGACGAACGCGTAAGCTGGATCAGTCCGCACACCTTGCGCCACTGCTTTGCTACGCATCTGGTCGAAGGAGGAGCGGACCTGCGCGCGGTACAGGAGATGCTGGGGCACACCGACATTTCGACCACCCAAATCTATACCCATCTGTCGCGGGGGCATCTGCGCAAGGTCCATCGCAGGTATCATCCGCGCGCGCTCATGCAGCGCAGCGATTCGGCGGCAGGTTGAACCCCGACTGGCAGAGCTTCGCGGTCCAACTCTCGATCTGGGCCGTGCCTACGATGTTTGCGATCATCACGCACGAGGTGATGCACGGCGTGGTCGCCAAAGCGCTCGGCGATGACACGGCTGAGCGCGCGGGACGTCTGACGCTCAATCCGATCTCACATATCGATCCGTTCGGCAC
>DASXNP010000355.1:0-3095 GCA_036494985.1 Binataceae bacterium (SeqCode) | reverse complement strand
CGTCCGGTTGACAGATTTCTCGGCGGCCTCCCTGTCCGCCGGTGCTTGGCGGTTCTTCGTCTACTTTTAAATCTCGACTCTCTTCCATCCGCGCCTACCGAGCGCGGATGCGTCATCGTTGCCGACGCTCACGATGCGATCCGGCGGCACGAGCATGCAGGTGCCGTCCGACAAGTAGACATGACTGACGCCCTCCGGCACAGCAAACTGGACAGCTTGCGGCGTGATTCTGTAGCCGTGATTTTTCGGATCGACACGGGCCTGCTCGTTGAGGCGGCGATAGTATTCCAGCCAACCCTCGGGACCGCCTCGCGATATTGTAGATCCGAGCACCGCGCCGGCAATGGCGTTTGCGACATCATCATGAGCGCCCGGAGCGTGGTCGATGCTATCGCGTCCGCCGCGCGCTGTGCGGCGTTCGAGCGAACAAATTTGCAAGATAGCCTTGGGGTTGTCGAGCAGCTCCACACAGCCTGAGTTGAGCACAGGCAATAAATCCTTGTAGAGATCACTCTTCGGCTTAGTGCCCTGAATACACTCGATACCGTGTGCGCGGAACCGTTCTTTAACCCATTCGCCGGCATACCTATCTGCCGCAACTGTCGTTACGCGATAGCTCTTGAGCAGTAGCGCGAAGTCCGCCACAATCTGCTCGGGGCTGAATGGCGGCTTGATTTCCCGGACAACATCCAAGATGACCTTCTCTCCATCACGGTGGCTGATCGCAATTGTCATGCTGTCGGCGCTACCGCCCGAAGGGTCGGTAAAGGCCGAATAGACCATCCCACCAATTGGTGGCAGCTCATATCGACCAGTAACGACGCAGGCTTCGACCACCTCGCGACTGACGAAGCCTTCGACGTCGGTGCGAAACTCTGCGCCATATTCGGCCGCGGCAGCGGCGGGATCGCGCTCGTAAGCCTCATCGATCACCGATCGCGACACCGAGGGGTTCATAGTCTGGGTGCTGGCTTTCCAGACCAACACCGGCGCATCGATCCGCGTCCATCGATCCGGTTTCAAATCCAACCTCGGTGGGTTCGGCAGTCGGCCAACTTGCAAAAATCAAGGGCGCGCGCGCTGTCGGCATCGCCGGGGGGAAAGAAAATGCGACCATGTTAAGAGAGAACTCGGCTTTGATGATTGCCTCGATCACCGCGATCCCAATCTCGCAGTCAAGCTGAAGGATGCGTGCCCGAAGGGGATCGACGTCTACTTCGAAAATGTCGGCGGCGCTGTCTTCGATGCCGTATTTCCGCTTCTCAACGTTTTCGCGCGCGTACCCGTCTGTGGCCTCCACTACAACGATACGGAGGTGAGACCGCCGAAGTGGGCATCCTCCTTGATGCCTGCGACCCTAATCAAGCGGCTAACATTCCGGGGATTTATTGTCAGCGATTTTGCAGCGCGTCACTCCGACTTCCTGCGTGACATGTCGCAATGGGTGCGCGAGGGCAAGGTGAAGTACAAGGAGTTTATCACAGAGGGTCTCGACAGCGCACCCGGCGCATTCATGGGTCTCCTTAAAGGCGCAAACTTTGGCAAGCAGTTGGTGCGGGTTGGCCCCGACCGGCAATAGGCAATTTCGCTTCGTTGCACCTCGTTCAAAGTCGGGATTTGTAGAGTTTCACCTTCTCAAAGGTCCTGAAGCAGAGGATCACACGCTCTATGCGTCACACACGGTGTGGAAGAACCGTGCCAGCTTTGAAGCGTGGACCAAATCAGAGGCGTTTCGCGTCGCACGTCACAAGGCCGGCGACAACAAGCCGCTGCATCTGGACCACCCGCAGTTTGGGGGGTCGAGGTTTGCCAGACGGTAGGCCGCGGATCGAGCTCGGCGTCTCGCTCGACACAGTCGATCGAGGTAGCGAAGTAGCCCTCGTCGTCGGCAAAATGCGCAAGCGAATACAGAACTGCTTTCGCGAGCGGCCTACCGAGCCTTTGGTTAAGAACCCAGCGGTTGACCACTAAGCTCATGAAAAGCTCCAGCGGCGGGTCTGGAGATCGCGCCTACCTTCGGTCGCCGGCACTGGCTTCATCACGCACCGCCGCCCGCGCAAGAGTTGTTCGATCGAAGGTTGGGCTGCCCTGCCGGCCCGCCACCAGAGAAATGCCAAAGTTGGGATCAAGCTCAAGCATTCGAGTGACCGCCTCCTGCGCTACTCACGCTACTGGAAAAATTAAAAACCGGCACGTCCTGTCCTGCGGGGCCGTGCCGGTGTCTCAATCGTTATTTGCCGAAATCAGTAGCCGAGGACAGTACCCGTCGGCTGGTCAAGCGCCATCGCAAGCGATTTGTATTCAGCGCAATCGGTGCCGCAGATCTGGCGGATGCGGCTCAGGTGGTATTGAGCGGACTCGCGGTTGCCCTGCTCGAGCTGCCAGAGTCCATAATACTGCCAGGTGCGAACATGGTTCGGATCGGCCTTGAGCGCGCGCTCGTACCAGACCTGAGAGACCTTGTAGTCGCCGAGCTTGCGGTAGGAATAGCCGATCAGATTGGCGACATCGGCGCGGTCGTCCTGGCCCAGCGCCTTCAACTGTGCGATCGCCGAGGTGTAGTCATGGCGATCGTAGATCGTGGCATAGGCCGAGCGATAGCCTTCGATGAACTTGGGATCGTCGATGCTTGAGCTCTTGTCGTGCTTCTTTTTCTTGTCCTTGGTGGAGTCAGTTGACGGTGACGGGGCCTCGCCGCCAGCGGCTTTGGCTGCATTGATCATCGGTACTGCCGCCGTCGCGGTTGTAAACATTGCCAGCGTCAAAAGCCGGATCGCAAATTTAATCATGCGTCTCTCCTGATGTCCGTTGGGGCAATCCTACCGTCGATTTGAACACCCGTTCCAATCGATCATTCCCGCGACATTATTTTCCGCTTTTCGGGAATTTTTGCGACTCCTGGCTTGCTGAACTTGACCAAGCTTAAAGGCGTCCGGGAAATCGGATCTGACGCCGATGGCTCGGCCGCGCTCATGAATTCTGCCACAGCAGCGTCCGACGACCATTCCACGTAACGAACGACCGCGAACCCAAGCGCGAGCAAGATGAAAACCTCGACCACCACTGTGGTGGCTATTTCGCGCCGACGGATCTGG
>DASXNP010000354.1:0-6802 GCA_036494985.1 Binataceae bacterium (SeqCode) | reverse complement strand
CACGTGAAAGATCATCACTCGCGCCGAGGGCTGCTTCGATTGGTCGGAAAACGCCGCCGTCTGCTCGAATATCTCCGCGGCACCGATTTCGCGCGCTATCGCACGCTGATCGAAAAGCTCGGCATCCGGAGATAGGCCGGCCGCTCCCGCGCCGATGCTTCCGTTCGCAAACTCGCGGCGGATCGCACGAGCGGAAAGACGAACCATGGCGATTGTGGCAGCGCGGTCCAGCTGGCTTCTCAACCTCCCGAAAGAATCACGTCCTCGATACAATCACATCGATGTATAGAAAATTGGAAATAGAATTTCATGGGCGAAAGCTGTCGCTCGAAACGGGGCGCCTGGCGCGCCAAGCGCACGGCGCCGTGCTCGCCCAATACGGCGAAACCGTCGTGCTGGCCACCGTTACCTCGGATTACCAGAGCCGCGACAAAACCGATTTCCTGCCGCTTACCGTTGACTACGTGGAAAAGACTTTCGCCGCCGGGAAAATTCCCGGTGGTTTCTTCAAGCGCGAGGCGCGTCCCTCCGAAAAGGAAATTCTGACCTCGCGTCTGATCGACCGCTCGATGCGCCCGCTGTTCCCCAAGGGTTATGACAAGGAAACCCAGATCATAGTCACCGTGCTTTCAGCCGATCGCGAAAACGATCCCGATCTGCTCTCGCTGATAGCCGCCTCCGCCGCCCTGCAAATATCCGATATTCCCCACGATGGCCCGGTGGCCGCGGTGCGGATGGGCCGCGCCGCTGGCAAGCTCGTCGTCAACCCGACCGTCAGCCAGCTCCAGGAAAGCGATCTCTCGCTGGTTGTCGCGGCCAAGTCCGATTCGATCGTGATGCTCGAAGGCGGCGCGCAGATTCTCGATGAAGAGATTCTGCTCGAAGCGCTGTTTGCCGCGCACGAAGCGCTCGAACCCGTGTTCGAGCTTCAGCAACAGCTAAAATCCCTGGCCGGCAGGCCCAAGCGCGAATTCAAACAGAAGGTCCGCGACGAAGGTTTACTCACGGCGGTCAAAGACAAGACTTCCGATCGTCTGGAAGCCGCGCTGGGGCTTGGCAACAAGAAAGAACGCAGCGCCGCCATTAACGATCTCCAGGACCAGCTCGTCGCCGAACTCGCACCCGCGTATCCCGATCGCGAAGCCGAAATCCGCGATGCCTTCGATCACGTGCTTAGGGGCCGCGTTCGCCGGGCGATCATCGAGGAGGATCGGCGCGTCGACGATCGCAAGTCCACCGACATCCGTTCGCTCAGCGCCGACACTCACGTACTGCCGCGAACGCACGGCTCCGCGTTATTCACCCGCGGCGAGACTCAAGCGCTGGTCACGGTCACCCTCGGCACGGGCTCCGACGAGCAGAAAATCGATGCGCTGCTCGGCGAGTACTACAAAAAATTCATGCTTCACTACAACTTTCCGCCTTTTTCGACCGGCGAAGTGAAGTTCTTGCGCGGTCCCTCGCGACGCGACACCGGCCACGGCGCGCTCGCCGAACGCGCCCTGACGCCCGTCCTACCCGCGGAGGATTCCTTTCCCTACACAATTCGCGTGGTCTCCGAAATTCTCGAATCCAACGGCAGTTCTTCGATGGCTACCGTATGCGGGGGCAGCCTCGCCCTCATGGACGCCGGCGTGCCGATCGGCGCGCCGGTCGCGGGCATCGCGATGGGCCTGGTTAAAGAAGGCGAACAGGTTCGCGTTCTCACCGACATTCTCGGCGACGAGGATCACTTGGGCGACATGGACTTCAAAGTCGCCGGCACTTCCACCGGCATCACCGCGATCCAGATGGACAACAAAGTCGGCGGCGTCACTCGCGATGTAATGCGCCAAGCGCTCCACCAGGCTCGCGATGCGCGGTTGTTCGTTCTCAACGTGATGAACAAGGCGCTGCCTGCGCATCGCACCGAGATGTCAACCTACGCGCCGCGCATCATCACCCTGCACATCAAACCGGACAAGATTCGCGACGTCATCGGACCGGGCGGCAAGGTCATCCGCGGCATAGTCGAACAGACCGGATGCAAAATCGATATCGAGGATGACGGTACGGTTCTGGTCGCTTCCGCCGACGGTGACGCAATGGAAAAAGCCATCAGCATCATTGAAGGGATCACTGCCGAACCCGAAGTTGGACGCGTCTACAAAGGCACCGTCCGCAAGATCATGGACTTCGGCGCATTCGTCGAAATCCTGCCCGGCACCGACGGACTTGTACACATCTCGCAGATGTCAAACGAGCGCGTCCGCGCGGTCGAGGATATCCTCAGCGAAGGCGACGAGGTGATGGTAAAAGTTCTCGAAGTTGATCGCAGTGGCAAGATTCGCCTCTCGATGAAGGACGTATCGCAGCAATCAAACGGCCGCCAATAGCGCAACCGCTGGCGGCGACGCTCGCGCAAGCCGTGAAGCAATCAAGAGTAACTCTCGCCACCGCACGCAGCAGAATACGGTTAAAAGCAAAAAGTAATGATTCAAAAGAGCGTTCTTTCAAATGGCGTCCGCGTCCTAACCGAAGCGATGCCGCAGGTGCTCTCATCCACCATCGGCATCTGGGTTGAAAACGGCTCGCGCTATGAAACCGGCGCTGAGAACGGGGTCTCCCACTTCATCGAACATCTGCTCTTCAAGGGTACCGATTCCCGCACCGCGGCTGAAATCGCTGAGCAGATGGACGCGGTGGGCGGGGTCCTCAACGCCTTCACCGGGAAAGAATACACCTGCTACTACGCCAAGGTGCTTGGTGACGACCTCGCGATGGCCGCCGACCTCTTATCCGATCTCTTCCTGCATTCGACCTTTGCGCCCGAGGAAATTGATCGCGAACGCCAGGTCGTGCTGCAGGAGATCTCACAGGCCGAAGACACCCCCGACGACTTCATTCACGAGCTATTCAACATGAACTACTGGAGCGGCCATCCGCTCGCAATGCCGATTACCGGAACCGCCGGGACCGTCCGTGGGATCGATCGCAATCTGCTGACCACCTTCATGGCCGACCGCTACCGCGCCGAGCGGGTCTTCATCGCCGCCGCCGGCATGGTAGATCACGATCGCCTAATTGCCCAATGCCAGTCGCTGTTTGGCGCGATCGCCGGCAACGGAATGAAGGAGAAGACCGCGCCGCCGACCGATCGCCCGATACTGATCGCCCATCAAAAGGAACTCGAGCAAGCTCATCTGTGCATCGGCGGCGCAGGCATCGGGCGTACCGACAAGCTCCGCTCCGCAGCTTACCTCCTCAACACGGCGCTTGGCGGTGGCATGTCCTCGCGCCTCTTTCAGGAGGTCCGCGAAAAACGCGGCCGGGTCTACACCATCTACTCCTTCATGTCCTCTTACCTCGATTGCGGCTACTTCGGGATCTACGCGGGCACCAGCCCCGAGTGGGTCGATGAAGTCATCGAAGTCACCCTCGGCGAACTCAAGAAGGTCGTCTGCGACGGGCTCGCGCCCGGCGAACTGACCCGCGCCAAGAGCCAGATCAAGGGCAACATGGTGCTCGGACTCGAATCCACCGACAGCCGGATGCAGCGTCTGGCCACCAACGAAATCTACTTTCGCCGCGACATCCCGGTAGAAGAAGTGTGCGCCGGAATCGAAGCTGTCACGAATGACCAGATCATCGAGCTCGCTGCCCGATGCTTCAAGCCCGAAGCGATGGGACTGGTTCTGCTCGGCGATATGAAGGGCCGCGAACTTACACCCGATCTCTGGGCTCCCCTCCTTTAGCGGCGATTCGACTGCCGGATCACACTCGTTGAGGGTCTCCGACCGGCTGGTCGAAAACCGGGTAAGCCAGGCCGAGAGCACTCTGTCATCAAAATCGGCCTCCCCACCTCCGACGCACTGTTTCAGTTACGCAAAAGTGCGGGCTCTTCATAACGGTAGCGGAAGGATTGATCGGGCATCACAGAAAGCCGGTGGCATCATGCTAACGTTCCAACCGTACGATGAATCCGATCGTGAAAATTCAACGCCTGCGTGACAACGGTCTGCCGCTTCCCTCGTATCAGAGCGCGGGGGCCGCTGGCCTCGACCTCCTGGCCGATCTCGACGCGCCGCTGATCCTCGCCCCCATGGAACGCAGCGCCGTTCCGACCGGAATTGCGGTTGCGATTCCGATCGGCTACGAGGGTCAGGTGCGTCCGCGCAGCGGCCGCGCACTTACCGAGGGGCTGACGATGGTCAACTCGCCTGGCACGATCGATTCCGACTACCGCGGCGAGCTCAAGGTCGTGGCGATCAATCTCGGCGTGACCCCGGTTACAATCGCGCGCGGCGACCGGATCGCCCAGTTGATCATCGCGCCGGTCGCTCGTGCCGAAGTCGTCGAGGTCACGGACCTGGGCCAGACGCCGCGTGGCACCGGGGGTTTCGGCCACACCGGCCGCTAAACCCGCAGCCCGTCGGCATCGTGCCTTGTAAACTGCTATGATCGAGCCACCCGGAAATGGCATCCGACAGTTCCGCCGACTTCTCGCTCGCCGCCGTCAGCCCGTACGACGGGCGCTACGCTTCGCATACCCGCGCGCTCGCGGCCTATTTCAGCGAGTTCGCGCTGATCCGCTATCGCCTCCGCGTTGAGATCGAATGGTATCTCGCGCTAGCGCGCGAACCGCAGATTGAGATCCTCGCGCCGCTCGATGCACAAGCCGAAGCGAACCTTCGCACAATCTACGAAAGCTTCTCGAAATCTGACGCTAAGGAGGTTAAAGCACTCGAAGCGACTACCAATCACGATGTCAAAGCGGTCGAGTACTTTCTCAAGCGCCGCATTGGGCGCGGCCATTTCAAGGCGCCGATTGAGATGGTGCACTTCGCTTGCACTTCAGAAGACATCAACAACCTCGCCTACGCGCTGATCCTCAAGGACTTTTTCACCATCGACCTGCTTCCCCGCCTCGACACGGTGGTTTGGTCGCTTTCCGATTTTGCGGTTCGCAACGCCGCGCGCGCGATGATCAGTCGTACCCATGGCCAGGCTGCCACGCCCACGACCGTCGGCAAGGAGTTCGCAGTCTTCGCCCATCGGCTTCGGCGACAGGTCGGTCATCTGCGCCGCCAGGAGTTTCTCGGCAAGATCAACGGGGCGGTCGGCAACTACAACGCCCACCACGCGGCGTATCCGAATGTCGACTGGATCGATTTCTCCCGTCACTTCGTCGAACGCCTCGGTCTGGTGTGGAATCCGCTCACGACTCAAATCGAGAGCCACGATTGGATGGCCGAGCTGTTCGATACCAGCGCGCGCATCTGCACCATCATGCTAAGCCTCAGCCGCGACTTGTGGAGTTACGTCTCGCTCGGTTACTTCCGCCAACAGCCCATTGCCGACGAAGTCGGCTCCTCGACCATGCCCCACAAGATCAACCCGATCGAGTTTGAGAACTGCGAGGGTAATAGCGGCCTCGCGCTCGCGCTGCTACAGCACTTGTCCGCCAAGCTGCCGGTCTCGCGGCTGCAGCGCGACCTTAGCGACAGTACGGTTCTGCGCAGCGTCGGCGCGGCGTTCGCGCACGTGGTCATCGCGCTCAACTCTTTCAGCAAGGGTTTCAGCAAGCTTTGCATTGACGAAACCGCGATTGCAGCTGATCTGGATGCTCCGCAAAGCTCGGAAGTGCTCGCCGAAGCGATTCAAACTTTGATGCGCCGGTACGGGTTGCCTGAACCCTACGAAACACTCAAGGAATTAACCCGCGGGCGGCCGATCAACCCCGGCCTGATCAAGGAAATCGTCAGTTCGCTTCCGCTCGACGGCCCGGTCAAGTCGGCGTTATCGAAGCTTTCGCCCGCTTCGTACCTTGGATTGGCGGAGCGTTTGACCCGCACTTATGCGCGCGGATGACCTGGATTGTTCACAAGAGCTGCGATTTGTGGAAAAAGGCCGGCGCAGACCTTTTACCAAGCTGCCCCGTCTGGATAAGTAGCTAGTTATTCCCACCCGTTGGCAATTTTGGAAACCGAACCCGAAAAGCGCGAGATGTTCTACGAGGGTAAGGCGAAAAAGCTGTACTCGACCTCCGATCCTGACCTCGTAATTCAATATTTCAAGGATGACGCAACTGCGTTTAACGCAAAGAAACGCGGCACGATCGAGTCCAAGGGCATCATCAACAACCGGATTTCGGAGCTGTTCTTCAATCTCCTTGACCGCGAAGGTATCCGCACGCACTTCATCCGCCGACTAAACGATCGCGAGATGCTATGTCGCAGACTCAAGATCATTCCGGTTGAGGTCGTGGTGCGCAATCTCGTGGCCGGTTCGCTCGCCAAGCGTCTCGGTCGCGAAGAAGGGGAGAAGCTTCCTTGCCCGGTTCGCGAGTACTACTACAAATCCGATCCGCTCGACGATCCGTTGGTGAATGCCGACCACGCGCTGGCCTTCGGATGGGCCACGCGCGCCGAGCTCGATCTGATCGATTCGGCCTCGCTCACGATCAATGAAGTCTTAAGCAAGTTTCTCGACCAGCGCGGGATTATCCTGGTGGATTTCAAACTCGAATTCGGCCGCCATCACGCCGAGGTGATTCTGGGCGACGAAATCTGTCCTGACACCTGCCGCTTTTGGGACAAGACCACGCACGAAAAGCTCGACAAGGATCGCTTTCGGCGCGACCTGGGCGGTGTTGAGGAAGCATATCACGAGATGCTGCGCCGGATTTCGAGTTAGCCGCGATCGAATGCAGTTTTTGGTCAAAGTCTTCGTCACTCCCAAGCAGAGCATCCTCGATCCGCAAGGCCGCGCGATCGAACATTCTCTGAAGAGCCTGGGTTTCGAACCGGTACAAGCGGTGCGG
>DASXNP010000353.1:0-9287 GCA_036494985.1 Binataceae bacterium (SeqCode) | reverse complement strand
CGCCCCTTGGCGGTGCGAGCGATGAAACCTTCCTGCAACAGATACGGCTCGTAAACCTCTTGGATCGTGTCACGCTCCTCGCCGATCGCGGCTGCAAGGCTCTCGACTCCGACCGGACCGCCGTCAAACTTTTCCACTATCGCAGTAAGAATAGCGCGGTCCATCTTGTCGAAGCCGCAGGTATCGATCTCCAGAAGGTCCAAGGCCTCCAGCGCGGTCACCCGATCCACGGTTTGGCGTCCGTGAACCTGCGCGTAGTCGCGAATGCGGCGCAAAAGACGATTTGCGATTCGCGGAGTCGCACGCGAGCGCGAAGCGATCTCGGCCGCACCGGTGTCATCGATTGATACCTTCAACAAGCGGGCGGATCTGCGTACGACCTCCGTCAGTTCGGCGACATTGTAGAAGTCGAGATGGAACTGCTGGCCAAAGCGATCGCGCAAGGGCGCGGATAGCAAGCCCGAGCGAGTCGTCGCGCCGATCAATGTGAAGGGCTTGATCGCCAGTCGCATCGTGCGTGCGCCAGGACCCTTGCCGACCACGATGCTCAATTCGAAGTCTTCCATCGCCGGATATAGAATCTCCTCGACCGCACGCGAAAGGCGATGAATCTCGTCGATGAAGAGCACGTCGCCTTTTTCGAGATCGTTGACGATCGCGGCGAGGTCCCCTGCCCGTTCGATGGCGGGACCCGAAGTCGAGCGCAAGTTCACTCCAAGTTCGCGCGCGATGATGTGCGACAACGAGGTTTTGCCCAGGCCCGGAGGCCCAGAGAAGAGCACGTGATCGAGCACATCGCCGCGCTTGCGTGCGGCCTCAATCGACATCCGCAAGATCTGCTTCAGCCGATCCTGTCCGATAAATTCGCCGAGTGAGCGCGGCCGCAAAGACAGATCAGCGCTTTCGTCGCCCTCGGACGCGGGCAGGGGCGCGACCCGGTCGATTTCGGACCGGTTCGTTGGGTTTGGCGTGGGTAAGTGCTTAGCGTTCGCCAAGAAGCACCGCCAACGACTTCCGAATCATCTCTTCGAGCGGTAGTTCGGCGCCGTCGCCGTTGGGGGCAACCGAATCGACCGCACGTTTCGCTTCAATCGGCCGGTACCCGAGATTGACAAGAGCCGATACCGCGTCATCGAGCGGGGGGCGAATCTCCTCGGGCCGGCTAACGGCTTGCGGTGTGATCGACTTGAGCTCGGCGGCCTTGTCGCGAAGCTCTCGCACGATGCGCTCGGCGACCTTTGGCCCCACACCCGGAACCGCGTCGATGCGTTCCACGTCCTCGCGCGTAATGGCCGCAACCAGTTCTTCGGGCGACAAGGTCGACAGAATCGCGAGCGCGAGCTTTGGTCCGACGTGCTGCACCTGCATAAGGAGATCGAAAGCAAGCTTCTCGCCGAGCGTCGCGAAGCCATAGAGCAGAAGCGCATCCTCGCGAACTACCTGTCGAATTTCGAGCGAGACGGGCGCTCCGGAGAGCGGCAGTGTGTAGTAAGTCCCCAGCGGAATGAATACCTCGTAGCCAACGCCGCCGGTCTCGATCACGATCCGGCCTGGCTCGCGCGACGCAAGCCTGCCGGAGAGCCGCGCGATCATCGCCGCCGCTCCTCTTTTTGCGCTGCCAATCGGGGTTGATAGCGGAAAGCCGCGAGATGGCACAGCGCTATCGCGATTGCGTCTGAAGCGTCATCCGCGATCGCCTCGGTCTCGGCGAGGTTGAGCGACCTGCGCACCACGAACTTAACTTGCGCCTTGTCCGCTCGGCCATAGCCGGTAACGGTCAACTTGACTTCAGCGGGTGCGTACTCGAATAGCGACAGGCGGTTTTGCGCGGCGGCCAAGAGGGCGATGGCGCGAGCCTCGCCCAGGCGGAAGGCGCTTTGCACATTCTCAGCGACAAAGCTTCGCTCTAAGCTAATCGAGTCGGGGCAGTGCTCGCGAATCAGATCGCAAAGATGGCTGTGAATATTGAGCAGCCGTTGCGCTCGGCCCGCCCCGCGACGGGCGCGAATCACCCCCGCGGCGACTAGCCGGCTAATCCCGTGGTCCCGATCGACGACCCCGAAGCCGGTGACCGCGCTTCCGGGATCGATTCCGAGCACCCTCATCCACAACCTCCGCTGAGAGTCTACACCACGTGGGGAGGCCGTCGCAGCCTCCCGGCGACGTGTCTTAACAGTCGTTGCCGCTCTATGAACGAGAGCAGCGCCTACGCGGCCGAGAACTGGGCGATCTCCTGGTCGTCGATGTCGAAATTGGCAGAGACGCTTTGGACGTCGTCGTGCTCTTCAAGCTCTTCCATCAGTTTGAGGACTTGCTCGGCGGCGTGGCCGGAGACTTTGACGGTGTTCTCCGCGATGCGGGTGACCTCGGCGTGTGCGATCGGAACCTTGGCCCTTTCCAGGGCGTCGCGAACCGCCTGATAAGACTCAGGGGATGTGGTGATCTCAAAGGCGTCGGCGGTCGACAAGACATCATCCGCCCCCGCCTCGAGCGCGATCTCAAACAGCCGATCCTCTTCGACGGCGGACTTCTCGACGCTGATCAATCCTTTGCGCTTGAACATCCAGGCGACCGAACCGGTCTCGGAAAGATTGCCGCCGCGTTTGGCGAACAAGAACCGTATCTCGGCTACGGTGCGGTTGCGGTTGTCGGTGAGTACATCGACGATCACCGCGACCCCTGCGCCGCCATAACCCTCGTAAGTGATTTCCTCGAGCGCCGCGCCACCGAGCTCACCGGTTCCTTTTTTGATCGCCCGATCGATGTTGTCGTTGGGCATCGATTGGGAGCGTGCGGTGGTGACCGCGGTTCGCAATCGTGGATTGGCGCTGATGTCGCTGCCGCCCAATCGTGCCGCAATCGAGATCTCCTTGATCAGCTTGGTAAAGAGCTTGCCGCGCTTCGCGTCGCGCAAACCCTTCTTGTGCTTAATCGAGCTCCACTTTGAATGGCCGGACATGACGTCCCTCTGGTGATTTCCGAATCGGCGGGCCGCCGGATGCCGATTCTCGGCGACTCTCCGAGATCGCAAGATACCACAACGGGAGTCGGCGATTCCACTTGACCAAGCGATGGCGTCGGCGGTGCAATGATGAAGCCATCGGATGTTGGATTCGTTTAGGCTACTATCGTGGTCTAATAGAGATGACTTCTCTTCCGAGCGGCTTAATCCGGCACTGCGCGCGGCTGGTAATCGCGACGCTCTTTCTGGCGGGATGCTTCTATCCTGCCATGGGTACTCCACCACCGGTTGAAAAGACTCAGATCACCGTGGACACGCCTTACGATCTAACCTGGGACGCGGCCATCGCGGTTATCAAGAATAACAACTATCACCTGCAGGCTCAGGACCCGGTGCACGGAGTCCTGGAGGTGCAGAGCAATCACTTCAGCCTCGCCGACGTCGACTGCGGGATCATTTCGTCGGTCGGGGGCAAGTACCCGGTGGAACCGGACCCGGGCGCGTCCGCCGTCTACAACTTTGTCGTCAAGCCCAACGGCCGGGAATCATCCACGGTCGCCGTGCAAGCTACATTTGATGTGTCGCTGCGAGTACCGTTTCACCGCGTAAGCGACACCGTGTGCATCTCGCGCGGCGTACAGGAAGCGCGGCTCTTAAATGAAGTCGCCGAGCAGGCAAAGAATGAGCATCGACCGTATCAGAGCGGCAAGGTGACTATGCCTGTCCAACCACTTAACTACAGCGGAATCACCAAATGACACCGATGGGTGTCGCGCTGTTTTAGGCTACAAGTGCGCGGCTAAGTACTAGCGGCGCCGCGCGGATTTGTTCCGAGCCGCCGCGGGCGATGAGCTTTTACCGGGCCGCTGCGGACTTAGGCCTTCAATTGGTGGCACCCGAGCGTCGGCGCCAAATACTCGCGGCGCAGAGGTCAATGGAAAGCTCATCCAACCGAAGGCCACCACCCCGGCCAAAAGCATCAGCGTAGCGACCAAGGACCACAAATGACCGATCGGAGCGCCATTGGCCGCCTTGCGAATTGAATCGAGATCGAATCGTGGACCATCGTCGCCGGGCGAAGCGACCTGGATCGCTTCCGCGTCGCGGAAGAAGGCGTCGCCGGTGTTAAGACTCGAGTAACCGCCGAGACGGCATCCAACTTCCACGTCTGAGCCTCGCGGACCGACCTTGAGATAGAAGCGCAAGCGCTGCCAATTTTGCGTCCCCCGCAGATCGGCGGACGCAACCCCGTCCTCCATAATGCTCAACGTCGCCCCGACCGCGCCGACCCCCACCCCCTGAGTGCGCGCCATCACGCTGAAACGATACCATCCCGGAGCGAGGGTGAGATTTTGCAAATAGCGCGCGTCGTTCGGCTTCATATTCTCCACGCTGATCTCGCCGCCTCCCTTGGCCGGGTGCGTCCATCCGTAGCGCGTGTAGGCCGGCGCTTGGTTCCAACTTTCCGTGCGCCATTGATCGACCGAGGCTCCGCTGCCCTTGGAGAAATCGCCGTTGAGGAGAAGGTTGCCGAAACAAAGCGCGTTCCTGCCCGCCGCTAAGATATAGGCGACGACTACAAGGGCGCTGAGCCTCACCGACCGTCGAGGTTTCGATTTGGGTCGCAAACGCCCGGGACTAACGATCATCAAATCCAATTTTTGAGTCCCGGTCCCTGCAACCACATCCGCGCGTAGTATCCCGCTCGAGCGATGGGGAAACCGGTCCACACCGGCAGATAATAAACAAACATCGCAAACGCCACCGTAACGAACGTTGCGCAGACCCATCGACCGGCCCAGGTGACGCCGTGTTCCTGGCGCGCAATAAGCACGACGTATCCGGTGAACAAGGCCGTCAGCGCGAGCATGCCCCCAAGCACTCCGAGCCCGAGGAGCAAGACTGGAGCGAGCGTAATCAGCAGCGCCAGATGCTCGAACGGTTGTGCTCGCCCCTTCCAGCAATCGTCGAGCACAGCGGCCAGCGCCAGAAATCCGATGTAGACCGATGGCATGTAATGATAGAGGAAAAGGGTCCGCCCAATCGGAACCCACATCAGCAGGTAAGCCAGGTAGGACACGACCAGAAAGCATCGCGTCAGGTCCGGTCGCTCGAGCGTTTGAATGGCGACGATCGTCATAGCGGTGAACGCTCCCCACCACAGCGCCGGATTTCCGCCACCCCAAATGGTCGCCACCGGCCCGCTGCCGCCGGGAAAGTTCTGCCAGTAGGCGATTGGCCGCAGCATCAGCGGCCAACTCCACCACGGCGCCGCGTACGGATGGGTCGCATTGGCAACGCTCTTCTCGTACCAGACGATTTGGCCATAGTAGTGAACCAGGTCGCCGATCCCACCCCACCATCCGAGCCAGAAATGAGGAATGAAAACGCCCAGGTAAACCATCGCGGCGATACCACCGGAAATCGCCAATGATCCTACAATTTGACGCCTGACAAACGGCTCGCCGATAAGGCGCCAGTCGAAGGTTGCGCCGGTTGGCGAGTTGAAACGCAGCAGCGAGAACACCAAAAACCCGCTGACGAGAACAAAGGTAACTTCTGGAATAAGCAGCTTCGCCCCGAGACACAGGCCGAGCGTCACGCCAAGGCCGATCAAAATGAGGCGGCGGGCCTTGGGATTCGGACTCTGGACAAAGCGGAAGAGCAAAAGATACGACCAGGCGGCGAAGCTCAAATAGACGATGTCGAGGACTGCGATGCGCGAGTCGACAATAAACATTCCGTCGCACACGATGCAGGCCGCGGCCAGCGCGCCGGCCAAGCGCGAAGCAAACATGCGCCGCGCGAGCATATAGGTCAGGGCGACCATCGCGAGGCCCATCAGAGCGTTCGGGACACGCCAAGCCCACGCATGATCGCCGAAAATCGCTATACTCCCCGCAATGAAAAGCTTAGCCAGGGGCGGATGCGGATCGAGAAAAGGCTCGGCGTGCAGGTAACGATGCGCTTGGCCGACGAAATGGACCTCATCGAAGACGATTTCGGCAGGCAAGCCGATCCGCCAGAAGCGAGTGGCGGCGGCGGCCGCGAGCAAGCCCCCAAGCGTCACCGAATCGATCACGCTCCAGCGCGGCATTTCGCGTTTGACTTCGACTATCGGTGGGGCGGGTTCTCGAATCGCACTGACGAACCGGTCTAAAGCCGTCCAGCGCCGAACCGCGTAAGCCGGTTGCGGCGTCATCTGCGGATTGATTATCGTCGCCGCGCACCACAAGGCGCCGACCATCGCGATCGAGTTGATAACGCACGCGGCCATAGCCCAAGTATCATGCGCGCCGAGAAAAATCCCCGCTTCGAGAATGTGCTTCGTGTAGATCAAATTGAACAAAAAGGTGACGGTCAGGGCCGCCAGGATCGCGCGAAAAACCGCCGATAGGCGCCAGTCACGTCCGGACGCCAACGGCGCCACCAGCACGAGCGCGGGATAGACATAGCGCTCGTGCATCCGGGGACCGACCATGAAGGATCCGAACAGAGCGAGCCAGACCGCGCAAAAGAAAACCTCTGGTGTGGCCCGCCTGGTAAGCATCCACGCGATAAACCCGTAGAGACCTCCAAGCAAGGCCATTCCGATAGCGAAATAACTGACGCCCAAAACCGAGGTCGAGTCTGGCATGCGAAGCCCTCCGATCAAGGCGAGGAAATTGAAGGCGTTGACCGAGGTTTCGTGATAGTAGGCCGCCGTCGAACCATAGAGCGAAAAGATCCACCCCCAGGGCTGATTGCATTGAAACGGCGCGATAACCACGGCCGCAACCACAACTGCGCCGAGGCCCGCACGGAGCGCACCCCTTGGTCCTGCTTTGATCACAGTCCACAGGGCTAGCACCGGAATATAAAAGAGCGCTTGAGGTTTGACCAAAGCCGCCAATCCGGCGTTGCCCCACGCAAGTTCAAACTTGGAATCCAGCGCGAAAACCGCGCTGAGCATAATCAACAACGTCGGAACGGAGTCGCTCTGACCCCAGACCACCGTGTCGTAGAGCAACGCCGGATTCAGCGCGACGACCAGCATCGCCGCAAGAGCCCAGGCACGCCGCTCAAGGCGAATCGCCAAAACGTAGGCCATCAATGCGACCGCCAGGTCGGCCACTATTGCGGGGCTCTCGATTGCGATTCGAAAGGCCGCACCCTGGAGCCCAAGGGAGCGAGCGAACCCCGCGGCCGCCCATAGTGCGTAGAGATATGCCGGCGGATAGTCTAGGAAGTATCCCGGCTGATAGACGTGACCCGGCCCGACATCGCAGATGCGCGATGCCCAGGCCTGATAGCTGCCCACGTCGATCCCAAGCCCCGGGAAAAGCGGCATTAGGGCTAGCTTTGCAAGCGCGAGGAGACCCAAAAAGGACAAAACTGTACTAAGACTCGCACGAGCATCGGGCGGCAGGGAGCCGACCGAACGCAAGATAGACCAGCCGAGGAAGCCGCTAAGTGCGATCCCACAAACGATGCCGAGCACCCGCGCATCTGCACCCGGGGGAATCGCCGGCAAGGCCGGCATAACGGCGGGCAGCGCGGTTTGCACGGTCACGACGGAAGACGGCTAGCAGGGAAAGTGAAACGGTTCACAGCTGTGGAGCGACGGTTACTTTTTATCGCGTTGGCACGGCGGGCACGAGGGGGGCTATATTGCGGTCGACTCGGAGATTATAAGGCTGGGTGAGCAATTGAATCTGATCCATACAACTTATGAGCCGCGAGGCGACGGACCGCATCCTGCAATACTTGCTTTTCACGGCTGGGGCGCGAGCGGCCTGGATTTGCTCGGACTCGCTCCCTACATCGCTCAGGGCAAGTTCCTTGTGATCTGCCCGCAGGGGCCGCTCGAAGTTCCAATCGGCGCGATCAATGGATACGGGTGGTTCCCGATCTCAATGGGTAGACCCCCTGAAGTTGAAGAGATCGACAAGGTCGTTGAGCAGGCCGAACGCTTTGTCGACATGGCGCTCAAACGGTATTCGATCGATTCGGGCAAGCTTGCGCTGCTGGGATTCAGTCAGGGAGGCGTGCTCGCTTACCATCTCGCGCTAAGGTCCCCTGCTCGATTCGCGGCGCTGGTTGGTCTGTCGACCTGGTTTCCACCGTACCTGGCCGAGCGCGCAACTAGTACCGAAGCGCTTGAGCACTTGCCTACGATGGTCCAACACGGACGCGCCGATGAAATGATCGAGATCTCTCGAGCCCGAAATTCGATCGAAGAACTGCGCAAGCTCAAAGTTCCACTGGTCTACAAAGAGTATGACTGCGGACACGAGATAACGGCAGATGGAATCCAGGATCTGTCGAAGTTTCTTAAGGACAAAGTGCTCACCTCGGTGATTGCGCTGTAGAAGTTCAATTCGGGCGGCGGACCTCCGGCTTCTTACCCTGCATCATCTCGATCATAGAGGTCATTTCGACGCGCCGCGGCTTGACCAGCATCAATCCAAATTCGGGCGCGGCGTGACCTGCCGGCCAAAATTGCTTGAGGTCATAGTCGAAGATCCCGCTGTTCCACACCCGTTGCTTCTCTTTTGGATCGTCGATGAAGCAGGCCTCACCGGTTACCGTAATGTGGATAAACTCGGGACCGACCTGGTAGAAGAGCTCGACCTTAGGATTCTTCTCGACGTGGCGCGCCTTGGCCGAAGTTCGGCCCGTTGCCACCCAGAGCTTGTCGCCTTCCCACCCCGGATGCACCACCCGGACCTTGGGCTGAGTGCCGTCGACGGTGGCAAGATAGGCCCATGTCACCTTGCCGGAATGGTCGCGTACTCGTTGCCAGAAATCTCGATCGTCGTTCGCTGTCTCGGCCATAAGGCTTCCTTCTCCGAGCTGCGCGATTGCCCATCACACTCGCCCGACTCGAACGGAAATTGCGTTCATTACTGCATCGAAGCATCGCCGGTTAGCCCGTGCTGATCGCCTCCAATATATTCGACGCTTTTGCAAAAAGCTGCCTATACGCTCCGATGATCGTCGCGAGATCGCACCCGCAGGGGTTTGTGCGTTGATCCGGCCATGCAGATGGCAGCGGGCGGAGCGGTTTTGAGATTCGCAGTTAAATGGGAGGTACTCTCCGTTTCATTTGATCCGGCCGGATGCGAAAATGCGATCAGCGTAGTCGCAAGAGCGAACTAGAATGGATTGGTGGAGTCAGAGACAGGGTAGCGGTCCGCGGGCCGCCGAGCGCGATCGACCACCGTCACTGGCGCAACTTTCTCCCGAGTTGCTCGTCGGGGAATACCCGCGAGAGATCGACGTGGAGTGGCTCAAGCGCGAGCACCGGGTGACGGCCGTGCACAATCTTCAAGACGAGGAAGAC
>DASXNP010000352.1:0-11667 GCA_036494985.1 Binataceae bacterium (SeqCode) | reverse complement strand
AACCCTGATTTGTAGGCGGCAGTTACTCGACCGAGGTCATCCGCTCTCAGATCGCAGGTGGGGCGTTTGATCACGAGCGAGCGCGGATCGCTCGTCAACTCGAGCGTCGGTAAAATCCACATCGCTCGAGGACGGACTTTTTTTGGAAAATTTCTGCAGCCGACGCGGGGTTTGGGAGACTTGCACGCCGCTTTAATCTTGCACTGTCGCCGAACCACCCGGCGAGGTCCGCTTGCTGGGCCGAAGCTCAAGACCCCCCTCGGTCGTCGCGCCGCAAAGGCGGCACCAACATCGCCCAAGGAGGCGAAGCCCGGCTAGTCAGGGCCTAAGCGACCGCTGATCCGCTTGGGCCTGCGCTGACTTGATCCCCAGCGACTTGTCCGCCGCTTCGCCGAGCAAAGTATGTGCGGTGGCCGAGTCGATACGCAGCGCAATTGTGTCTCCCACGCCGCGGCCGGGGGCTGCATCGAAGATCGCGGTCTTGAACTGGGGGGTCTTGCCGCACCAACGGTTCTCGCCGCGGCGGGCGGAGCCTTCAATCAGAACCTCGAACACCGAACCGATGGACGCTTGATTGCGCTGAAGCGATATCCGTTCCTGCAGGTCGATTAGTTCGCGCAGACGGCGCGATTTTTCCTCTTCTGCGACGGTGTCGCCCAGAGCGAAGGCACGAGTGTTCTCGCGCAGCGAATACTTGAACATAAAGGCGGAATCGAAGCCGACCGTGCGCATCAAATCGAGGCTCGCGCGAAAATCGCTCTCTCGTTCGCCGTGGAACCCCACCATGACGTCCGTCGAAAGCGCCAATCCCGGAACGGCGCCGCGGAGCCGCTCGACTAGCTTCAAATAAGCCGCCGAATCGTAGCCGCGACCCATCGCGGCGAGAATCCGATCCGATCCCGATTGCACTGGGAGATGAAGATGGGGCTGGACTTTCGGCTCGGCAGCCATCGCGGCGATGACCGAGTCAGTCATGTCGGCAGGATGGGGCGAGGTGAAGCGAATGCGCTCGATTCCATCGATGCGGGCAACCATCGCGAGCAAACACCCGAAATCGACGCCCTCGCAATGGTAGGCGTTTACGGTCTGGCCCAGCAGTACGATTTCCTTTGTGCCGCGATCCGAGAGCGCTTTGATTTCGCGAACCAGATCGGCCGACGGGATACTGCGCTCGCGTCCGCGGACGTACGGTACGACGCAGAAAGCGCAGAATTTGTCGCACCCGCGCATCACGGTGACATACGCGCGAACCCCCGCGACGTAGTCGGGCGAGATATCCGCGTAGGTCTCCTCGCGATCCAACCTCACGTCGACGGTGGGATCGAACGCGCTGCGGCCGAGCAGTTCGGGCAGGCGGCGATAGGTGTCGGGGCCGGCGACCAAGTCGAGCAAAGGCGCCTTGTCGAGAAGCTGAGCTCGATTGTGCTGCGCCATACAGCCGAGCAGGCCAATTTTCAAATGCGGGGCGCGGCGCTTTAAAGCCGCCAGCTCGCGCACGCGCTTAAGGACTCGTTCCTCGGCATGGTCGCGAATCGCGCAAGTGTTTAGCAGGACAATATCGGCGTCCTCCGCCCGCTCGGCGCTCGAAAATCCGGCTTGACGAAGGATTGCGCCCACCAGTTGCGAGTCGGCGATATTCATCTGGCATCCGTAGGTTTCCAGATAGACGCGCGACGCCGGTCCGAGGCTATCGGCGCGGCCGCTTGCAAGATGAGCTGCTTGCGGATTGATGGCCATTTGTCGAACTTCGAGAGTCTATCCCGATCCGCTTGAGGGTTAAATGGACGATGCTTACTATGCGGTAGTTCAGGTATGGCTCACGGGCGACAACCATCGTTCGATAAAATCGAGGCGACTCTGCTTGCGTGTCCGAAATGCAAGCGGGCCGTGCCGGTGCGTAAGCGACTGCTGCTGGTGCTGCCCGAGGGGGACAAGTATCAGTACCTTTGTCCTACTTGTGGGTCGGAGTGCGGGAGCACGGTCGAGCAACCGCCGCTGCGTCAAGTCAGGATTTAGAGCAGAACCCAAGGCGCTTGGATTGACGCCTTAGGTGGGGCGGCGCGGCGAGCCACTTCGGTGCTCTTGGCGAGTCCGGCGGCCGTTCGGTCCGGGATCAACGCCCAAGATGAGCTGTGCCGTGCGCGTTGCCGGAGCACAGCCCCGGCAAGCCCCCAGTCGGCTAGAGGTCTTCGATGTCGCGGAGCGCGCGCACCAGAATGTCGCGGACTTTTTCGAGGGTCTCCCGGGCGGCACGATCACCTGAGACCGCCCGAAACGCGGCTTTGATCAAGCGTTCGGCAGGACCGCGGATCTCGGCCGAATCGGGATCGAAGGCGCTGCGCCAGTCGCCCAGGTTCTCGGCCCGACGCCAGATGCGCCGGACCGCTTCCGACTCGCGGTCGAGCTCCTGGCGCCCGGTATCGGTGATTCGATAGACGCGCTTGCCATCGGCGGCCTCGGAGGCGATTAGACCCTCGTCCTCGAGTTGTTGAAGGGTTGGGTAGATCGTACCGGCGCTCGATCGATAAACGCCGCCCGAGCGTTTCTCCAACAGCTTCATCAGCTCGTAGCCATGGCGGGGACCGTCGCCGAGTAGTGAGAGTAGCGCGAGGCGGACTTCGCCCGGCCCGAAGAAGCGGCCACCCATGCCGAACATCCAGGCCGAACGAGGGCCACCGAAGTGATGGCGTCGAAACCTCATGCCATACGGGCCACAGAAACC
Source organism: Binataceae bacterium (SeqCode) (assembly GCA_036494985.1). Taxonomy (GTDB): domain Bacteria; phylum Desulfobacterota; class Binatia; order Binatales; family Binataceae; genus DASXNP01. The sequence continues at coordinate 8,945 of DASXNP010000352.1, read as the reverse complement.
ATATGAGTTCATAGTTCGCTAAGTCATATCGTACGACATATCTCCTGTCAACAATCCAGCTGCTGTGCTAGCCTCGGATCCGGGCAGCGCTGGCGACCGTGGCGAGCGACTATCGGAAGTCAGCCCATCGCTTGGGCGCTTTCGGGCTCGATCTCATAGGTGACGCGGACCACGCCATCGTGATGGTACGGGTACTCGTCCACCCCCATATACTTCTTTGCCAGCGAATCGATATGGGCCACCGCGCCGGCCTCGGTGACGCGAGTAACCTTGCCACGAATCTGGATGTATCGGTAGGGGTTGGCAGGATCCATGATTGACAGCGCGACTTTTGCGTTGGCGGTCATCGCCTTGTCCTTCACGCGCCCGCGCGCCGTATTGATCCGAATCTTGCCGTTGGTAAAGTCGAACCAAATCGGCGTGACCTGGGGACTACCGCTTGGCAGCACGGTTGCGAGATTTGCGAATGCCTTCTTGCTGTCGGCGAGCAGATCGAGAAACTTTTCGGGAATGGCTACACCCATCGTGAGACTCCTTAGTGGTCGCGACGGGGCCTGCTGGCACTTTTGGAAGGGCAAGCCGGGCGCGCTATGTGCGTTGCGAGCCGAAGTCTATTTGGCGCCGGCTAAATATATTTAGCGCCGCATTAAGGCCGAATCCAATCACCGCTCCGTGACGATTATGGCGTGCCAAGGCGATATCGGGGGTGAGGCACAATTGACTCTGGTTCTGGCATGGGTTAATCAAAAGCTGACCGCATCGGTTGTGTCGGGACCGTCGCAAGACGCAAAGACTCTGTTGGGAGTACTGGGATGGCGCTTTTCAATAAAGAACCTGAAAAAAATGTGCGGCCGCAATCGCAACTGACGCCGGTAACAACCTCGTCTGCGCCGGTCGGCGCCTCTGCCCAGGATCGTCCCGCGGCGCCTAAAGCCAGCGGCGCGGCGCCGCTGGGATCGGAGGGTCGCGCCTATCTCGATCGCGGATGCCGAATCAGCGGCAAGCTTTTCTTTGAGGGACCTACCAAAATCGACGGTCAGGTTGACGGTGAGATCGCATCGACCGACGCGCTGACGATCGGCGAAACCGCAGTGGTGACCGCGCAGATCAAGGCCGCATCGGTAGTGGTTGCGGGCAAGATCAGCGGTGACATCGTCGCGACCGACCGCCTGGAGATTCGTCCTTCGGCGAAGGTGCTAGGGAATCTGACGTCGCCGGTACTGGTTGTGCATGAAGGCGCGATGTTCGAAGGGCATTGCTCGATGCAGCCGACGGGGCGTGAAGAACGCAAGGTGGCGGTCTTGCCCAAGGAAGAGCGAATCGTGGTCAACGGCGCCCCGAGCGTCAACCTCAGCCCGAGCACCGGGTCCCACAAGACCGCCTAACTCTGGGGCCCGCGGTAGCCTTTTTCCGATCGATTAGATAGCCTCCCCGAGTCGAATCGGCGAGGTTGAATGACGGATCATGCTAAGGATTCCGCCGGACTGGGGTACGTTCTTCGCGCTCGTTGTGTCATTTCTAGTTTTTTGGTTTATTTTCAAACGGCTTCTGTTCGAACCGTTCCTTAAACTAATCGCGGCTCGAGAGGGACGACTGACGGCGCTTAGCGAGCGTACTGCGCAGCTCCTGCGGGAAAGCGAGGCCGGTGAAGAAAGGCGAAGATTGGAGCTGGCAGCGCTCAGAGGCGAACTATTGACCGAGCGCGAAGCCGAGCGGCGGAGATCCGAAGAGGAGGCGAATCAGCTGGCCCAGGAGGCGCGCGAGGCTGCGCGAAGCACGCTGGAAGCGGTAGGCGGGGAGATCGAGCGGCAAGTGCGGACTGCCGAAGCGCAGCTAAGCGCGGTGGCGGAAAATCTAGCCCTGGAGCTCGCCGAGCGCGTACTCGGGCGGCCGCTCAAGGGCGCGGCGCAGGTCGATTCCAATAGCTGAAACAAGCAAGTCCATTTTTCCGCCCACGCCCATGAGATTTCGCCTCGCAACCCTAGCCGCATTAGCAGCCACGCTACTACCGGCGTCGGCGTTTTGTGCCGAAGGCGCCCATCCGCAGGGGTCGTGGCTGATGCTGCTTTTTTTTGCCATCAATTTCGTGATTTTCGTCGTTGTGCTGGCCAAGTTTGCGGCTGCGCCGGCAGCCAAGTATTTCCGCGATCGCTCGGCTGAAATCAGCCACACTCTCAAGACCACCGATGACGCCTTGGCCCGCGCCCAAGCGTTGGCAGCGCGCGCTCAAGCGGACATCGCGAAGCTCGAATCCGAAAAGGCGCTGCTGGCCAAGGAGATGCGCGAGACCACCGCGCGGGAGGTGCGACGCCTGCGCGAGATAGCCGAGCGGACAGCAGCCCGGGTAAGGCAGGATGCGCAGATGGCTTCGACCGCGTTGGCGGAGACTGGCCGACGCCGGATCAGGGAACGGCTGGCCGCTTTAACCACCAGCCTGGCCCGAGATCTGGTCGAAAAGAACGTCGGTGCAGCCGATGAGTCGCATCTGATCGACGAGTTCATGAACCAGCTTGGAGCGGAGACTCGCCCGTGACGACCCGTGTGGCCAAGCGCTACGCTTTAGCACTGCTGGGGTTGGCAGCCGATCAAAACCAGATCGAAGAGTGGGGGGCGCAGCTTGCGCAGTTCGCCCGCATCATCGATGCTCCGGAAGTCCTCGACCTGATCGCCTCGCCTGAACTGCCGGCGACGGCGCGGATCGAGGCGGTCGCGAAGATCGTCGAGCGCCTCGGCCTGAGCTTTCCGGTGCGATCGTTTGCGGTCGTGCTGGCGCGCCATGGGAGAATCGATCAAGCAGCGGCGGCCTCCGATGCGTATCAGGTGTTGATGGATGAGAAGCTGGGTCGGGCGCGCGCCACCTTGAGCTTCGCAGCGAAACCGAACGACGCGGAAGTCGCGCGAGTAGTCGAAGGGTTGGAACGGATGTCGGGCAAGAAGATCATCGCCACGGTTGAGGTGGACCGCTCCCTGCTGGGCGGCGTGGTCGCTCAGTTAGAGGGCAAAACCTACGACGCGAGCCTAAAGAATCGGCTCGATAACGCCGAGCGCCAGATGAGCTCCTAGCTTCTCATCAGTCGAAGAGAGAGTAACGGCATCAAAATGGCAGACATCAGACCATCTGAAATCAGCGACATCTTGCGCGACGAGATCAAGGGCTTCGAAGGCCGGATCGACGTTCGCGAGACGGGAAAAGTGCTGTCGTGCAGCGACGGAATCGCCCGCATCTACGGATTGCAGAGCGCCGCGTCGGGCGAGCTGCTCGAGTTTCCACACGGGATTTTTGGGATCGTTCTGAATCTCGAAGAGGACAACGTCGGCGCGGCGCTGTTCGGCGAGCCCAGCAAGATCGGCGAGGGCGACGAGGTCAAGCGCACCGGGCGCATCGCCGAAGTACCGGTGGGCGAGGCGCTGCTCGGGCGGGTGGTGAATGCGCTGGGCCAGCCGATCGACGACAAGGGTCCGATCAAGACCAGCGAGGTGCGGCGAATCGAGGTCAAGGCGCCGGGAGTTGTCGCGCGCCAGCCCGTCAAAGAACCGGTGCAGACCGGAATCAAAGCGATCGACTCGATGATCCAGATCGGCCGCGGCCAGCGCGAGTTGATCATCGGCGACCGGCAGACCGGCAAGACCGCGATCGCGATCGACACGATAATCAATCAACGCGGCGAGAATCTGCATTGCTTCTACGTCGCAATCGGCCAGAAACGTTCGACGGTGGCGCAGATCGTAGAAAAGCTCTCGCGCGAGGGTGCGATGGAATACACCACCGTGGTCGCGGCCACCGCCTCCGAGTCCGCGCCGCTGCAATTTATCGCGCCGTATTCGGGATGCGCGATGGGCGAGTATTTCCGCGACAGCGGCAAGCACGCGCTATTGGTGTACGACGATTTGTCCAAGCACGCCCAGGCGTACCGGCAGTTGTCCCTGCTCCTCAGGCGTCCTCCGGGGCGCGAGGCGTTTCCGGGCGACGTGTTCTATCTACATTCGCGGCTGCTCGAGCGAGCGGCGAAGATGAGCGATGAATACGGTGCGGGATCGCTGACCGCGCTGCCGATTATCGAGACCCAGGCCGGTGACGTGTCGGCGTATATCCCCACCAATGTTATTTCGATAACCGATGGGCAGATCATCCTCGATGCCGACCTTTTCTACTCGGGAATCCGTCCGGCGGTGAATGTTGGCCTCTCGGTTTCGCGGGTGGGGTTTTCCGCAGCCGTTAAGGCGATGCGGCAGGTCGGCGGAACGCTAAAGCTCGACCTGGCACAATATCGTGAGATGGCCGCGTTCGCGCAGTTCGGATCGGATTTGGACGCGTCGAGTCAGCGCCTGCTGCACCGCGGAACTCGGCTTACGGAGATGCTCAAGCAGGCTCAGTACGAGCCGGTGCCGATGGAAAAGGAGGTGCTGATAATTCTGGCGGCGAACGCGGGAGCATTGGATCCGCTGGAGGCGGGCCAGGTCAAATCGTTTGAACGCGAGCTCTACGTCTTTTTTGATGCGCGCCACGCGGACCTGCTCGAAGAGATCCGCGCCAAGCGCGAGCTCAGCGACGATCTGCGCGCGCGGATTACTAAGGCGCTCGAGGAATTCAAGGGCGTCTTCGCCGCCGAGCATCAAAACCGGGCTTCGGCGTAGGGAAGCCCTCGGGACCCAGTGGCAAGCATCAAAGCGATTCGGCGCAGGATCGCGTCGGTCAAATCGACTCAGCAGATCACGCGCGCGATGAAGCTGATCGCGGCGGCGCGGCTCCGCCGCGCGCAGGAAGCGCTGCTGAGCGCGCGTCCCTATGCGGAGACCCTGGCGCGCGTGGCGGAGTCGCTGCTCGAATCGGAGAAGGCGTTACTTGAGCCGCGCGAAGAGGCCAGGGCGCAATCGCTGATCGTGGTGATCGCCTCGGATCGGGGGCTGTGCGGAGCTTACAATTCGAACGCGGTGCGCAAAGGAGAAGAAATTGCGCGCCACCAGGTAGCCGCGAATCTGGCCCCGGCTTATTTTCCGGTCGGACGCAAGGCGGTGGAGCATTTCAAGCGGGCCAAAGTCTCGATCGGCGGCGAGAGTGTGGGTAATCAGCCGCTGGCGACGGTTAAGCTGGCGCGCGCGATCGGAACCCGGATGCTGAGCGACTATTTAAGCGGAGCGGTGCGCGAAACCGGAATCATCTACAGCAGGTTCAAATCGGCGCTCGCGCAGACCCCGGTCTACGAGCGGGTGCTGCCGCTGCCTTCGCCCGAGGAATTAAAAGAGCAGCACGGCCCGGAAGTGGTCGAATATCTTATCGAGCCGTCGCGGTCGGCACTGGTTCCCATAGTACTGCAAAGCTACGTAGAATCGGCCGTGTTTCACGCGCTGCTCGAAGCCGAAGCGAGCGACAACGCGGCCAAGATGACGGCCATGGATGCCGCCACCAACAACGCCGAGGAAATGATCACGCAATACACTTTGGAGATGAATCGCGCCCGTCAAGCAGCCATTACCAGCGAATTGATGGATATCGTCGGGGGATCCGAAGCGCTGCGCGAATAGTCTTGCGAGGTAAATGGATAGCACCCAAAAGATGGCAAACGGATCCAACCGCGGAAAAATTTCGCAGATTCTCGGTAACGTGGTAGACGTGCATTTCGGCGACGGCGGCCTGCCCGCGATCCTCAACGCGCTGCGTTGCTCGAACCCTTCGCTCGGCGACAAGGTGGGCAATCTAGTGCTTGAAGTAGCCCAGCATCTGGGTGAGAACACGGTGCGTTGCATTTCGATGGATGCGACCGACGGGCTGGTGCGCGGGATGGAGGTGGCAGACACCGGCGGGCCGATCGCGGTCCCGGTGGGACCAGGTACGCTCGGCCGACTAATGAACGTCATCGGCGAACCGGTGGATGAAGCGGGACCGATCAAGTTCGAAAAGACACTGCCGATCCATCGCGAAGCCCCGGGCTTCGCGGAGCAGGCGACCGAGCAAGAAATTTTCGAGACCGGAATCAAGGTGATCGACCTGATTTGTCCATACTCGCGCGGCGGAAAGATTGGACTGTACGGCGGTGCCGGTGTGGGTAAGACGGTCACCATCCAAGAGTTGATCCACAACGTCGCCAAGCAGCACGGCGGCGTGTCGGTGTTCGCGGGCGTGGGCGAGAGATCGCGCGAGGGCAACGACCTTTATCGGGAGTTGGCGGAATCAGGCGTGCTTTCGAAGACCGCCCTGGTCTATGGACAGATGAACGAGCCGCCCGGCGCGCGCGCTCGAGTGGGACTGTCCGGCGTAACGGTCGCCGAATACTTCCGCGATGAGGAAGGCAAGGACGTGCTGCTCTTCATTGACAACATCTTCCGTTTCACCCAGGCGAACTCGGAGGTGTCGGCGCTGCTGGGTCGCATGCCGAGCGCGGTCGGCTATCAGCCAACCCTTGGCACCGATATCGGCGAACTGGAAGAGCGAATCACCAGCACCAAGAAGGGCTCGATCACGTCGGTGCAGGCGATCTACGTTCCAGCTGACGACTACACTGACCCAGCGCCCGCGACGACCTTTACCCACCTCGACGCGGTCACGGCGCTGGACCGCAAAGTGTATGAGAAGGCGATATTCCCGGCGGTTGATCCGCTGGGGTCGACTTCGCGAATTTTAGATCCGCAAGTGGTCGGTCAGGAACACTACGATGTGGCGCGGCGGGTGCAGGCGATACTTCAGCGCTACAAGGACCTGCAGGATATCATCGCGATTCTCGGCATGGACGAGTTGTCGGCGGAAGATAAGACAACAGTTGCGCGAGCGCGGCGGGTTGAGCGATTCCTGTCGCAGGCGTTCTTCACCGCCGAAGTGTTCACCAATACGCCGGGCGCTTACGTCCCGCGCAAAGAGACCGTGCGGGGATTCGCCGAGATTCTCGATGGTAAATGCGACGAGCTGCCTGAGCAGGCGTTCTACCTGGTCGGAACTATCGACGACGCGCGCGCGAAAGCAGAGCGGCTGGCGCGCGGCGAGGCAAGGTAACCGGATCCGATCATGGCGTTGACCTTTGCGCTCAAGCTGATCTCACCGCTGGGAGTTTTGTTCGAGGGCGAAGTTGAAGAAGCGACCGCCCGGAGTCCATTGGGGGAATTTGGAGTATTGGCCCAGCATATCAATTTCATCACGTCGCTGGTGCCGGGAATCCTGACGCTGCGTCTGCCCGGCGAGTCGTTCAAGAGCTTTATTGTCGAAGGCGGGCTGGTCGAGGTGAAGGACGGTACGATGACGGTGCTCGCAAGCGGCGCGACCGAGCCGCTCGGCCTGGATCGGACCGTGATCAGCCGCGAGCTGGAAGCCGCTGAGGAGCGGCTTAGTCAGATGAGTTTCTACGAGGCGGAGTATCAAGACGCGCAACGCCAGCTCATGCTGGCGCAAGCTAAAATGGCAGCCGCCGAGCTGAAGGGCGCCAAAGCCTAGAAGTCATCTTGCGCGATCCGACAAATCGCACAAAATCGCGAAGACCGAATTACAATTTCAATCGGGTGCCGGGCGCCCAAGCCACGCTCAACTAAGAGAGGCGAGCTGAGCAAAAAAACGCGGGTAGGTCTTCGCGGTGCAGCTCGGATGCTCGATTGTCACTCCCGGAAGGCGCAAGCCAACTATCGCGAAGCTCATCGCGATTCGATGGTCGTCGTAGGTCTCTATCGACGCCGCGTGCAGCTTGGACGGATGGACCTCGAGCCCGTCGTCAAATTGCTCGACCTTCGCACCCAATCGCTCTAACTCGGCGACCAGGGCGGCGATTCGATCGCTTTCGTGGTCGCGAATGAAGCCCACGTTGCGGATCCGCGTCGGCGTGTCGGCAAAGGGCGCGATGGCGGCGAGCGTCGGCACCATGTCAGGCATGTGTGACATATCCAGATCGATCCCCCGAAAGGTTCCGCCGCCGATGACCTCAACCGCGTTGACGGACCATCGGACCTCCGCGCCCATCCGCCCCAGAATTTCAAGAAAGCGCAAGTCGCCCTGAATCGATCCACGATCGATATTCTCGATGACCACTGATCCGCCGCATAGGATCGCGGCCGCGGCAAAGTAGCTTGCACTGGAGGCGTCGGACTCAACCTGGAAGAGCTGAGGAAGATACCTTTGGCCGCCGGAAATGACAATCGATTCGCCTTCGAGGCGGGTTTCCACACCCCATCGCTCCATCAATCGCAGGGTCATTTCGACGAACGGCCGCCCGGCCTCGCCGATTACCCGAAGTCGAAGTCCGTGCTTCCAAAGCGGCGCGGGAAGCAGCAAAGCCGAGACGAACTGCGACGAACGGTGCGCATAGACCGTGGCGGCTCCACCCGCAAAGCGACCGGGCGCGCGCTCAATGACGACCGGGGGACGCTGGTTGTCAAGCTCGCTGCGGACCACGACGCCCAAAGCGCGCAATGCGTCGATCAATTCGCCCAGCGGCCGCTCGCGCATCCGGGAGTTGCCATCGAGGCGGAAGCGCCCGCTGGCCAGGGTAAGAAAGCCGCCAAGAAAGCGCATCGCGGTCCCGGCCCCGCCGATGAAGAGATCGGCGCTTTTAGCCGGGACTAAGCCTCCGCACCCTTGGACTTCGATGAGGCCGCAGGCCTCGTCTTCGACAATCTTGAAATGGAGTTGGCGCAGCGCACCGAGCATGTAGCGCGTGTCATCGCTGAAAAGTGCGCCACGGATCTGAGAGTGCCCGTCGGCCATGGCGGCGAGCAATAGCGCACGATTGGTGATGCTCTTGGATCCGGGTACGCGGATCGAGGCCGACAGCGGGCCAGGTATCGGGGTTATTTCGACTCGATCCATCGGCGCGCTCGCCGCAGCGCGATATTCAATCCGGACTGGAATCGATGTCCATTGCAAACAGAGTCTAGTCGCGGGGTGGCGCCCCAAACAAGCCGCGCTGTCGCAGGCGCTTCGCATTTGCCATCCGATGGCCGCACGCAAGCCCCGCCGCGGGTAAATTCGG